>NZ_CP019770.1:2400000-2700000 GCF_004328665.1 Pseudoalteromonas sp. DL-6 | reverse complement strand
CCGACACGTTGAGTGCGGTACGCGCCATATCTATTAAAGGCTCAATAGAAATAAGTAAAGCCACTACCTCTATAGGTAATCCCATGGTAGGTAATACAACCAACGCTGCGAAAGTAGCACCACCGCCTACGCCAGCAATACCAAACGAGCTAATAACCACAATACCAATAAGCGGTAAAATAAACTCAAACGTGAGTGGGTCTATCCCCACACTTGGCGCAACCATCATCGCGAGCATGGCAGGGTAAATACCAGCACAGCCGTTTTGACCTATGGTGGCACCAAAAGAAGCCGATAAGTTAGCGATTGCTGGGGGTACTTTTAACTGGTTAATTTGCACATCTACATTCATAGGAATCGATGCCGCTGAGCTACGTGAGCTAAAAGCAAAGGTAAGCACTGGCCAGATTTTTTCAAAGTAATGTTTTGGATTAACACCTACTAAGCTAAGCAGTAAACCATGCACAACAAACATTAATAAAATAGCCACGTAAGAAGCAACGATAAAGGCAAGTAAATTTAAAATGTCGCTACTACTAGAGTTTGCCACAACACTTGCCATTAAACCTGCAACCCCATAAGGCGTTAGAGCAATTACCATGCGAACTAAGCTCATTACTGTTGCTTGTAGGGCGTTTACACCGTTACGAATTGGGCTAGCAAGCTCTGTTTTTTCAAGCATTACTTTACGCGCAGCTATACCAACAAGTACACCAAATATAACCGTGGCAATAATAGAGGTTGAACGTTGATTACTTAAATCTGCAAAGGGATTTTCAGGAATAAAGCTCAGTAGCATTTGTGGCACACTTAAATCGGCCACATTCGCTGCTTTGCTTTGCAGGGTGTCCATTCTAGCGGCTTCACGAGTACCTGAAACAAGCCCTTCAATGCTCAAATCAAATCCATACGTTACCGCAATACCAATTAATGCTGCAATCGCGGTGGTAAACAGTAAAACAGAGATGCTAATAAAGGATATTTTCCCCAGTGAGCCTTGGTTCTCAAGCTTAACCACAGCGGCAATCATAAAGACCAATACCAGTGGCATGATGATCATTTTTAGTAACCCGACATAGCCTTTACCTACTATGCTAACCCAGCTGAGTATTTCTTTAATGGTTTCTGGGGAATGGGCAAATAAAAACTGTAGGGCTAAACCAAAGGCGCTACCAAGTACTAAACCAAATAAAACGGTACGAGATAAAGAGCTGCTTTTTTGCGAAACAAGATAAATAGCAAACAGCAAACCGACAAATAATGCCAACATTAATAATACAGCAAGCGACATGGTACCCTCTTTTATAGCTGTGAATTAGCGCGGCACTTTAACGCTTTGTAAGACGTTAACAAAATACACTTTCGCTATGGGATAGAATTAAAAGGAATATAGTAATAATATTAAAGTATAACGAATCAGCGTTTTATTGTACAAGCTTATTCATATGCTTGTATTTTCTTTAATTTATAGGGTTTACTATAGATCGTAAGCCTTGTTTAAAGCGTAAGTCTCATACGAATTAATTGGTCAACGTGTTCACTTTAGTTTTATTTAAAAATAGGGAGTAAAGGTATGTTAAAGGCAATAATGACGCTGGTGATGGTTTTAGTAGTAAGCGGATGTTCAACCCAGTATCCAAATCAAGCACTACTTGGTAAGCAATTTCCCACTGTTACAGGAGAAAGCTTAGAGCAACAGTCATTCACTATTCCTGATGACTTTAACAACCCACATACGTTGCTATTAATTGGTTATAAACAAGATAGCCAGTTTGATATTGATCGTTGGCTTATTGGTTTAGATATGACTGCAGTGGATGTAACGGCCTATGAGTTGCCAACTATTCAGGGCATGGTTCCTCGTATGTTTAGTACCTTAATTGATAGCGGCATGCGTAAGGGGATCCCAAAAGAGTTGTGGGGTGGGGTGATCACAATTTACAAAGATGGCGATAAAGTTCAGGCATTTACTGGCAACGAAAATCCTAATAACAGCCGTGTAATACTGCTTGATGAGAGTGGCAAAATTATTTACTTTTACGACCGTGGCTTTTCTGTCTCGGCATTAAATAATTTAAAAGCGGTTTTGGAAAAGCAATAAGTTGTAGTTAAATTTAGTTGCCTTTGGGCACGCTATTATTAAGTTAGCGTGCCACGTTAAAAGCATTACTCGCTTACGTTATTTCTGCCTTTCTTTTTAGCTCTATAAAGGGCTAAATCGGCATTTTTTAATGCCTCATCAAAGCTTTGTTTTGCCGCTCTTTGCGCTACACCTATAGAAACCGTCACGTTTACCGTTTTGTTGTCGCTTGGCTGTTTACCTTTGCGAGATTTTTTATCAGTGCGTTTTGGGTTTCTGATCACCATGTCGTAGGTGGCAATATTTTCGCGCAGTGTTTCTAGCTCAGGGATTGACTGCTCGGCTGTTTTACGCGGGAACACCACCGTAAATTCTTCTCCACCATAACGGTAAATTTTGCCACCCCCTTTAATGCCAGCCATTTTAGCCGCCACTAGCTTTAACACTTGGTCGCCAATATCGTGGCCATAGGTATCGTTGAATTTTTTAAAGTGGTCAATGTCGAGCATAGCAACGGTGTATTTTCGCCCTAATGATAAAGCAAGCTGATTAAGTGCTCGCCGCGTTGGTAAGCTGGTTAAATCGTCTCTATAGGCTAAATAATAAGAGTCGGTACTCACTGCCAATAAATACAAAGAAGCCATAAGCACGGCTATTACAGACCAAGGAAAATCAATAATATGTTGCTGATTAAGGCACCACACAATAAAGGTAATTAATAAGGCGGTTTGAGTCAGGTTATGGGCCCTCAAGCTTTGCCAAATAAGCAAGCCGCCAATTATTGAAAGCGGTAAAATAATGGGAAAGTAAGGAAGTAGTTGAGTATAAAAAGAGGATTGTATTGTTAGTTCTTGTAAATGTTGGCTCAGTGCTAACCAAGCAAACGCAGCACCGCCGCAAACAATAACAAGTAAACTGCGAGTTACTGTGTGTATTGATAAAAGCGCTCTATCTTTTATGACTGCCAATAACATTAATAAACTTGCAGCGCATAATAAGGTCCAGTCAGGTTGCGCTTTGAGCCAGTCAGACCAAGGTAAAGCGTAGTCTAATGAAGATAAATAAATCACCCAAAATGCGCAAAGTAGTGCAACTCGACTTCGATTAAACTGAGTAGCAAATACAGCAGTAATAACCAGTAATGGATAAACAAGGTTATTAATAAGAGAGAGCTTACTTTGCCATTGAACTTGAAACTGAACTAATAATAAAAATAAGCCACATAGCCCTAAAAGGCTCAAAGAAGTTGATTTAACTCCTGCTAATTTTAACAACCCATGCTCCAAAGACCGATGTCTAAAAAATAAAGGCTTATTGTATTCATATTGAAAAATATTACTACTTTAATGCTTGTTAATTATTTAAAAACAATACTTTAAAACTAATTTAGGTGGCTTTTATCGACATTTTTTAACCAAATGTATGATATTTTCGATAAGATAAAAACAGTAATGAAAACTATTTGAGGGGTTTAGATAGAGTGTATTATCGCGCCTTTAGCAATTTAAGAGGCCATCCATGGCCTTTTTGCTAATCGTTCTGATAGCGAGGGTAGTCACTGTAGCCTTGCTCAGTGCCACCATACATAGTAGTAGCATCGGCTTCATTTAATGGCCAATTATGTTTAATACGCGCTGGTAAATCAGGATTGGCAATAAAAGGGCGACCAAAAGCAAATAAATCTCCATAACCTTTAGCTAGCATTACCACAGATTTATCAACTGTGTATTTACCTGCGTAAATAATACGTCCAGAAAACTCTGCGCGTGCCGCTTGGTAAAATTGCTCTGGCAAATCAGGGGCATTGTCCCAATCGGCTTCAGCAATTGAAAGATAGGCAATACCCGCTTGCTCAAGTACTTTAATGGCTTCTATATAAGTATGTTGAGGGTCTGATTCTACTAATCCTAAATAAACACGGGTTTCATCAGTACTGCTAAATAGCGGCGCAAATCTAACCCCTAAACGCTCAGCGCCAACTACATCACTAACGGCAGCAACAATCTCTTTTAAAAAGCGTAAGCGATTAGTCAGTGAGCCACCGTATTCATCTTCACGTTGGTTACTATGCTCAGAAATAAATTGGTTTACTAAGTAGCCATTAGCACAATGCAGTTCCACACCATCAAACCCAGCCTCTAGCGCATTACGGGCAGCTTGTGCATACATGCCAACAAGCTCTTTTACTTCATTTGTTGTTAAAGCTTGTGGTTTACTTGGATCGGCTAAAGCGCCTTGAGCTGGCCCTGTTTCTATAAACACTTTCACACTATCAGCTGCTATTGCTGAGGGAGCAATAGGTTTGGCTTCATTTGGTTGTAGGCTAGTATGCGATACACGGCCTACATGCCAAAGCTGGGCAAAAATAACTCCCCCTTCTGCATGCACGGCATTAGTCACTTTTTTCCAGCCAACGACTTGTTCAGCAGAGTGAATACCGGGTGTCCAAGCGTATCCTTGTCCTCTGGGTTCAATTTGAGTGCCTTCGGTAACCATAAAGCCAGCACTTGCACGTTGCGCATAATAGGTGGCCATTACTTCGTTGGGGATATTGCCAGGTACTGTACTGCGTGAGCGGGTAAGTGGCGGCATAACAATACGATTTTTAAGGGTATATGGCCCTAAACTAATGGATGAAAATAAACTGTCGATATTTTTACTCGGTTGACTCATTTGAATACCTTTTAAATTAACTATGCTGCTTAGCGCTTATAACAATGCTGGTGAGCATAGGGATTTAAAGCTACAATTTGAAACAACACTTTTTTGTTTTAGATACAATTATGAATGGTATAGGTCGGCTGGATATAAAGCAGTTGCGAGTTTTAAGCGCTTTGCTTAAATTAAAAAATGTATCGCATGTTGCGCAAAAAATGGGGCTAACTCAGCAAGCCATTAGTGAGCAGCTGCGAAAATTACGCGACTTATTTGATGATAGGCTGTTTATTCGTCAAGGCAATACGATGCTGCCAACGCCAAAAGCGCTGGCGCTTGAACTATCAATTAATCAAATTCTGAGTCAACTAGACGCGTTATTAGTGCCACCACAGTTTTCCCCGCAGAGTTATCAAGGCGTTTTTACTATAAGTGCTACGGACTATGCGATTGCTGCACTTTTACCCCAGTTATTAGCAATTACTCGCCGTGAAGCGCCAGGTTTAAAGTTGATTATTCGAGACTTCGCATCCGATAACGTTAACCAGCTCATTAGTGCAGGAGAGCTTGATTTACTGATTAGCTTTGTTGAATTTATTCCTGATAATTTAGTTTACGATACCCTATTTGAAGAACAGCATATTTGTATTGCAGGCGCACATGCGCCCACATCTTCACAGCCTTTGAGCTTATCTGAGGTTGCGAGTCGGCCGCAGTTGGTGGTGTCGGCATCTAGAGCAAACTTACGTGGATCGCACGATCGCTGGTTTGCAGATAAAGGCTACAAACGAAATATTGTCATGTCAGTACCTGGGTTTTCATCTGTGCCTGATTTACTCAATACCACCGATTTAATTGCGTTTTACCCATCACGGTTATTGCCAAATAGTAAGGTGAAGCAATTGGATATTGAATTATTACCGCCGCCGTTTAAGGTGATTGCAGCCTGGCACCCGCGTTCAAATAATAGCGATATTCATCAGTGGCTTATTGCACAATTAAAACAGATTTAGTGATTATTTAATTAGTTGACGAATGTCGCTTCCTGTTGGTGCTTCATGTGCACGTAACGAAAAGGCGGGCAAAACCGCTAATATATGATCAAATATATCTGACTGAATATTTTCATATTCACCCCAATTGGTGGTATTGGTGAATGCGTAAATCTCAATGGGTAACCCTTGGGTTGTTGGCGCTAATTGCCTTACCATTAAGGTCATACCCTGATGAATATGCGGGTGCTGTTTTAATAGCGCCACCAAATAGTGACGAAATGTACCCACATTAGTGAGCCTGCGGCCATTTAAAATGCAGCTCATATCTACTTTTTTAGTCGTGTTCTGCTCGTTAATAGTCGATAGCGTACTTTCAAGGTAATTACTTAGTAAGTCAGCTTTTTTAAGGGCAACAAGTGCGGCTTCATCTAAAAAGTGCACACTACTCATTTCTAGATGAATGCTGCGTTTTATCCGGCGTCCACCAGAGTCTGACATACCGCGCCAATTTTTAAATGAGTCGGAGATAAGCGCATAAGTAGGAATGGTGGTAATGGTTTTATCCCAATTTCTTACTTTAACTGTGGTTAACGCAATATCAATAACATCACCATCGGCGCCGTATTTAGGCATTTCTAACCAGTCACCTACCGCCAGCATATTATTGGCAGAGAGCTGAATACCTGCTACTAATCCTAAAATAGCGTCTTTAAATACCAGTAATAACACCGCAGACAAAGCGCCTAAGCCGCTTAGTAAAATTAACGGTGATTTATTCATCAACAACGAAACGGCTAAAATGGCAGTTAATACACTGGCAATAAGCTTAATTGTTTGCAAAAAGCCGCGCAGCGGAAAGTGAGCACTCAAGGGGCGCTTATCGGAAATTGCTTGAAATATATCCAGTAACGAAAACAGCGAAAGCAAGGCAAATAAAATGATCCACTGATCGGTGATCATTTGAATCAAATACAAAAACGTAGTGCCTTCGGGTATCCATAGTTGCGCCTGAATAACAACGACCGCTCCTTGTAAAACAAATGAGATATTACGAGCGAGCTTCTTTGCTGAATATAAAGGGCTTTTACTATCGGGTTGCGCTGCTTGTTCGCTAAAACGGTTTTTAACTAAGCGCTGAGAAATCAGCCTTAAAATAAGGTGTAATATTAATGCAAATAGCGCAATCCAAGCCAATACAATCAGGTCGTACCATAAAAAAGGGCTCCCCGGAAAATAATCGCCAAACCATTGCAGTAAAAAATCTCGCAGCTGTGCACGTGTTCCTGTCATTAATACTCCATAAGGGCGTTATTATTAATTACTGGTAGTTAAGCAGCTGTAATGTAAAAAGTCTATTTAAGACTTTTTACATTGTGTAGTTACAGTTTACTATGCTCGAGTTGATGGCTAAGCTCTTCAAAAATACTTGGATCATCTATGGTTGAGGGGATTTGCAGTTCTTCACCATCAATTAACTGCCGCAGGTTTTTACGTAAAATTTTGCCAGAACGGGTTTTTGGTAACCGCTCTACACACATAATATTTTTAAGGCATGCAATAGCGCCAATTTGATTACGCACGGTTTGCACCAATTGCTGTTCTACCTCTTTATGTGAGCCATGAAAATCATTTTTTAGCACCACCATCGCCATTGGGTTTTGCCCTTTTAGCGCATCACTAATACCAAATACTGCACATTCAGCTACAGCTGGGTGAGCGGCAACAATTTCTTCCATTTCACCAGTGGATAAACGGTGCCCTGCAACATTAATCACATCGTCGGTGCGACCCATAATAAAGAGGTAACCATCGTCATCTATATAACCACCATCACCAGATAAGTAGTAGCCATCGTATTCGGCCAAATAACCAGCCTTAAAACGAGCTGTATTTTGCCAAATTGTTGGTAAACAGCCCGGCGGTAAAGGCAGCTTTATAACAACCGCGCCTTGCTCATTAGGGGCACATTCATCCCCATTCATATCTAAAATTCGTACGTCAAATCCAGGCGTTGCAACCGTTGAACTTCCGGCTTTTGTAGGCAGGTGTTCAATGCCTACAGGGTTACACGCAATTGCCCAGCCGGTTTCGGTTTGCCACCAATGATCAAGTACCGGTAAGCCTGTTTTTTCTTTGAGCCAATCGTAGGTAGGTGGGTCTAAACGCTCTCCGGCTAAAAATAATCGTTTGAGACTAGAAGTATCGTATTGTTTAAATCCATCGGCATTGGGGTCCTCTTTTTTAATCGCGCGAAACGCAGTGGGGGCACTAAATAAAGCATTCACTTTGTATTCTTCTACTACGCGCCAAAAAGCACTGGCATCGGGAGTTCTAACTGGTTTTCCTTCAAACAAAATAGTTGCGCATCGATACATAAGTGGCGCATACACAATATATGAGTGGCCTACTACCCAGCCAATATCAGAGGCGGCCCAAAACACGTCACCCGGTTTCATGCCATATACGGTTTCCATACTGTAATGCATAGCAACCGCATGACCGCCATTTTCACGGACCACACCCTTAGGTGTCCCTGTTGTGCCTGAGGTGTATAAAATATAAAGCGGATGATCACCACTGACCGCAACAGGCTCAACCGGTGTGGCCGTTTGCATTGCATCTGCCCAGTTTATGTCGCGATTAGCCGTTAGCGGAGCAGTGACTTGTTCACGCTGATAAATAATACAGTGTTCAACTTTATAGCTAGCAGCTTCAAGCGCGTTATCGAGTAATTCTTTGTATTCAATTACGGTATTTACTTCTACACCGCAAGAGGCACTGAGTACCAATTTGGGCTTGGCATCGTCAATCCGTACCGCTAATTCATGCGCTGCAAAACCACCAAATACAACAGAATGAATAGCGCCAATTCGGGCGCAGGCTAACATACCAATTACTGCCTCGGGGATCATAGGCATATAAATCACTACGCGGTCGCCTTTAGTCACCCCCAAAGACTGCATTACCCCTGCAAATTTAGCGACCTCTTGCTGCAGTTGTAAATAGCTAAAACTGCGTTTGCTATTGGTAACCGGTGAGTCATAAATTAAGGCGGTCTCATTCCCATGCCCAGCGATTACATGTTGGTCTAATGCTAAAAAACAGCTGTTAAGTTGGCCGTCTGCATACCAGTGGTGCAGTCCTTGTTGATCTTGTGTATATGCTGTTTCTGGAGCCTTGTACCAAGGAAGTCGCTTACTTTGTGATAACCAAAACGCTGCCGGGTCTTGTTTAAACTCGTTGTAATGTTGTTTGTATTCACCTGACATAAAGGCTCCTGAGAAAAATATAATCTAACGTAATTTAAAACTAAGCGCTTTTTATCAATAGCGATATTCGACCATGGTCGGTTAAATAGTGAGCGACACTTTTGTTTTTTGGTTAACGTAATGATTGTATGGAACTAAAAGGTACCAACTAATGTAAAATGTAACTGTAATTAATGAAGAGTAATTGGATAAAAGAATGAATCAAATGGTCAGGGTAGGCGTTGCAGTAATAGTAATGCATGATAATAAAATTCTACTGGGTGAACGGATAGGCGCGCATGGTGCAAATACGTGGGCAACCCCTGGTGGGCACTTAGAATTTGGTGAAACGGTTGAGCAATGTGCTGTGCGTGAAGTAGCAGAAGAAACGGGCCTTGATGTTACTAATATTCGACAACTCGATTTTACCAACGATATATTTAGCAAAGAGAACAAACATTATATTACTTTATATGTGCAAGCAGACTATGAAGGTGGTGAAGTGGTAAATAAAGAGCCACATAAATGTTTGCAGTGGCGTTGGTGCGATATTAATAACTTGCCTTCACCTTTGTTTGCCTCATTAAAAAATTATTTAGCACAGAGTTCCTTGCCCGCTGAGTATTAAAGTTTTTTTGGCATAGGAAGTTGCCATTTATTTAAAATTTGTTGATATTCACCGCTTTCTTTGATGGCATTTAACCTATCGCTAATAATTTTTGCTGTGTGTGAGTCAAGTTGATTACTGGCTGCAAAATGCAAAGAAGAAGGTAATTCATCTAAATGGATGCGCTTTGAAATTAAATGAGGGTCGAGCCCGCTGCGCTTTAATTCGTTTTCAAGTGTGAGCGTGTTAGTAACGACAAAGTCGATACGATCTTTATATAGCATTTTCCAGAGCTGCTGATAATAACTCACTAATACCAAGTTTTCATTTTCAGTAAAACCTTGGGCTTCTAAATAGGCCTGCGCAGAGTAACCGCGAATAGTGGCTACTTTGTATTCTTTAGCGAAGTTTAAATGAATCACTTCATCTTTATGGCTGCGTAAGCTAACTAGGTATGCGTCTGCAAAGTAAACTTTACCCAGCCACTTAAATTGATGATGCCTGTTTGGTGTTTTTAGCAGTGACAGCATAATGGCATTAGGGTTGGCTTGTTGCTGCTGAAACATTCTAGCCATTGGCATTATTTCAAACTTTGCTGTTAAATCAGTCCCTTTTAGTACAGCTTTTGCGATATCAACCAATGCGCCCTGCGTTTCACCTTGGGGATTTTTAAAATGATAAGGCGGTAAATCTTCAGCGATGAAAGTAACTGGATTGGCGTTACAAACCGCGTTATAAAAAACCAATACAAAAACAGTTAACACCATACGCAAAAGCATAAATAATTGTCTTTTAGGCAATACAATAATGCTAGTGTAAAGAAAATTAAGAAGAAGGTATATTGTAAATGTGTATTTTAAGTAATTAAGATGTTTAATTATTGTTTTTTATGAACTGTCGAGGTGAGCAATGATACCAGCGTTTAAAGGCACGATTAAAAGAGCTTTGATTATTAAATCCCAGCATAAATGCGATATTATTTAATGAATAATGAGGAATATAGGTTAATAAACGTCGTTTTTGCTCCTCTTCAAGCAGTTTAGCAAAGGTGGTTTGTTCTTTTTTTAAATAGCGTTGTACTGTGCGTGGCGTCATATTTAAGGCGGCGGCTGTTCTAAGCAAAGAGCAATCTTGTAAGTCATGTTTTGCCATTAAAATATGATTAATTTTTTCTGTTAATAACTGCTGACTTTTAAACTGGGAGAGCTGTTGCTCTGACATTTGCTTGAGCATCGCGTTGATTTGGCTGTTATCGGTTTTAAAAGGCAGAGTTAAGTAATTACTTGGAAACTCGATTTGATTAAAGCTAGCTCCAGCTTTTACTGGGCAATTAAACCAATCAGTTAATCGTTGTTGCTCGGTGATTGAAAAGTGTGTTGAAAAATACACGCAGCTAGGTGAAAGTTGTGGATTAAGTAGCTGGCGTACCACACTGACCCATGCGGTCATATTTCGTAAAACAGCCTGTGGACTACATTGTGGATCGGCTAACCAAGTTACTTTACACAATGTTTGTTGTTGCTCAAACTGGGCGCGACCAATGTTAGCTACTAGGCTGTCGTAATTGAGCAGTGCAGTAATTGCACTGGCTAAATTAGTACTCGATTCAATTAAATACCCTAATACACCAAAATCAGCGGTGCGTATTTGTTTTCCTAATTCAAAGCCAAATAAGGGGTCGTTTAACGCTTGTTGTGCATAGCTAAGCAACGCATTATAGCTTTTTAAACTGATCCGCGGCGCCAATTGTTGTAATTGCTTATTAGTATACTCATTAAATTCAATCGCGTTTAAAACCTCATGACTAGCTAAGCCCTTGGCTTCAAGGTAATCCAAACAGCTACAAAAGTAATGATCGGCTAAGGTTTTCATTTGTCGCCTAAAGCTAAAAAATAGTCATCTAATCGCAAGTTTGCCACGGCATATTTTTATATGCTAGTGATCTATAAAAATAATAGGGCAAAGGTCATGGTAAAAATAAAGGTTAAGCGTACTGTGGCAGCAACGCCTGAGCAAATACGCAGCGTATTACTAGCGCATGCCGATTTAGGGCGGTTTTTTAATGCTCACTTTAAACTACTAACACCACAAGAGCCGGGTGAAATAAGTGGTGGGAAAGGCACGATTAGAGAAATAAAAATGCAAGGCACTACCTTTAAAGAGCAAATAATAGCCGCAGATAATAGTCATATTAGTTACCGTATTATAGGCAGCAAGCCCGTTGCACAGCATCGTGGTGATATTTACTTAAATACCAATAACGAAGATCCATCACTCACCGAGATTAGCTATCATATTCGTTGCATTGCACCTTTATGGCTACCCGATTTTATACTGACTTTT
Source organism: Pseudoalteromonas sp. DL-6 (assembly GCF_004328665.1). NCBI lineage: Bacteria > Pseudomonadati > Pseudomonadota > Gammaproteobacteria > Alteromonadales > Pseudoalteromonadaceae > Pseudoalteromonas > Pseudoalteromonas sp. DL-6. The sequence goes on along the minus strand of NZ_CP019770.1, from coordinate 2,688,072 downwards.
TTTATAAAAAAAGATATTAGCCAAGCACTTAAAAAAATAGCCCATTATTTTCAGGAGCGTGTTGTATGAGCATTGAAATTATTTTACTCGCACTGAGCCCTATTTTTTTGTTATTTGTTGCTATTGAGTTTATTAAATTTAGGCGTTATTACGATATAAAAGACAGCTTAGCCAACGCGTTACTTGCTTTATTACACCAAGGCGCTGATGCTATTGCGTTAATAGTGCTAATGCCGTTTTTTTACTGGCTGTATCAGTTTCGGTTATTTGATATTGAATTGACGGTACTGACCGTATTAGGTGCCTTTGTACTGCAAGACTTTTTATATTATTGGTTTCATCGTGCATCACACCATATACATTGGTTATGGGCAGCACATGTCGTACATCATAGCTCTACGAGAATGAATTTTACTACTGCGTTTAGACAAAGTTTAATGTATCCGCTTGCGGGCATGTGGCTGTTTTGGATGCCGATGATATTACTTGGTTTTGAACCTGTGATTGTTTTTGCCGTAGTTGCCCTTAATTTAGCGTATCAATTTTTTGTTCACACCCAAGTGGTAAAAAAGTTGGGTTGGTTTGAAAGCGTATTTAATACCCCATCGCATCATCGGGTGCACCACGCTATAAATAATGGCTACTTAGATAAAAACTTCGCTGGAGTTTTAATTATTTGGGATAAATTATTTGGCACTTATGTAGAAGAGGATGAAAATAAGCCGTGTAAATACGGAATTATTGGCCAACTAAACAGTAATAACCCGATTAAAATTACCTTTCATCAGTGGCAGCATCTCGTTAAAAGTAGCTACAGGGCAAACGGGTTAAAAGCTAAATTAAAAGTAGTATTTGGTTACCCAACAAGCTCTCAAGGTAGTAATAAGTAAGCCTATTTTTATATAAAAAAGCCAGGAGTAAATAGCATCACTCCTGGCTTATCTCACAGTAAAACTTAACTTATTTAGCTGTTGTGATCACTGTATCAATTAAGTGAACAACGCCATTACTGGTGTAAATATCAGTGGTTGTTACATTACTACCCGCTACTTGTAGTGATGTAGCCGGCAAGCTTACTTGCCACCAAATATTGTTCACGGCTTGGCCATTGTTATCACCTACAGCGGTGTCACCTGCGTAAGTGTACAAAGGACGACCAAGATAAGCGACTTGCATGCTGTCATCTGAGCGAGCAATTAACGATAAACCTGGCACATTTTCAATTGACGCTGCAGTACCAAGAACAGGTGGCCATGTTGTTGCACATCCACCTTCACACACGCTCATTGCCTCACCTAAATCATTGTCGAACACATAAACTGTTTTACCTGGCATTGCATCGGCCATACCTGTTACTAAACGGTTGTTAGTTGTATCGTAAGCAATGCTGTCTGTTGCTGTATTTTCGGTGCTGGTAAAGTCAACAATGTTTACGCTCAACATATTTTCAGCAAGGGTAGTAACCATTTTTCCATTGGCTGCAAATGCATCAGTACTGCCCACTTGAGCGCCTAAAACATGTTGAGTCAGTACACCTGTTAGTGCTGTCGTGTCAGCCAATAAAGCCTCTAAATCAGCCGCAGGGATTTTGCTAAATGCAGCATTTGTCGGTGCAAATACCGTAAATGATTGAGTGGTGTCGTTAAAGGTATCTACTAGTGATGCTGCTTGTAGTGCAGTGACCAAAGTAGATAATGCGGGTGTTTCAGTAGCCACAGTAGCAATTGTTTTAGTCGGAGTACCCACTTCAACCGGCGGCATAATCACTTTATTTAATACATGAATCACGCCGTTACTGGCGGTTACATTTGCCTCTGTGATTGCAGAATCATTGATAAATAGTGAGCTGTCTACATAAGAAATAGCTGCCATGTCGCCATTGGCCATTTCTACCTTGTTGCTGTTGCTATTGGCAATGCTTACTGCGTCATCTGATAAAACTGTTGCGTCAGGAAAAACATGGTATAGCAAAATATCACGAAGCGTATCTGTGTCAGCTAGTAGCGCATTGATTGTATCCTGACCGAGTGCAGCAAATGCAGCGTCTGTAGGAGCAAATACACTAAAAGTATTATCTGGATCGGCAACTAGTGTATCTAAGCCTGTTGCCGTTAGAGCCGCGAGAAGTGTCGTAAAGTTACCATCAGCGCTCGCAATGTCAGCAATTGTATTGGTACTTTGAGGTAAAGTAACATCAGAAATAATAACCGAATCAATTACATGAATGACACCGTTATTGGTCATAATATCTTTTACTATAATATTGGCTCCGCCAAACGATAGCATGTTTGTTTCTGCGTTTATCGCCACTGGAAGGGTATTGCCAAGTAGCGTTTCTGCTGATTGACCGTTAAGAGACATTGCAGTAACAGAATCCACTGCTCCTACAAGCACATGCTGCTTCAAAATATCGGCTAAAACGGTGGGATTAGCCAGTAACGTGTTTAAAAAGTTGCTACCAATTGCCTCGAATGCAGCATCCGTAGGGGCAAATACGGTAAATTCTGATGATTCATCGGCAAGTGCTGAAGTAAGGGATGCAGCATCAAGAGCTGCAAGTAATGTACTAAAATTGCCAGCTTGTTGAGCTGTTTCAATGATATTATTAGTTGGTGCTGTTTCTGGCACTGTTTTAGGTGTGAGCACTGCATCTATAACATGAATAATTCCGTTGTCAGTCACAATATCAGTCATTGTTACTGTACTGGTATTTACTAATAAATTTTCACCACTTAAAGATAAAGCAATGCTTTGTCCGTTAACAGTCTCAACGGTAGTACCCGCTAAACCAATAGCAGTTTGTGCATCAACTCTGCCAGAGACCACATGGTAAGTTAAAATTGAACTAAGCGTGTCTGTATCAGCTAATAAGTTATTAATGGTTTCTTCGCCTAGTAACGCAAATGCATCATCAGTTGGGGCGAATACAGTAAAGCTAGTAGTTAAATCATCAAGGGTTTCATCTAGACCGGTTGCTTCAAGTGCTGCAACAAGGGTGGTGAAATCTCCAGAGTCCTGTGCGGCATCAAAGACTGAGACAGCGGGTTGTGTATCTACAGTTACTGGGGCGTTGTTATCGTCATCGCTACTACAACCTTGAATGAGTAACAAGGGAAGTATGAGAGCACCGAGCTTAAATACTTTATTCATAATTGTTCCTTTAATCGAATGTTACAGTGTTACAGCTTTGTGAATATTACGAAGCTGTTTGCATTGTTGATCAAAAAAACTTGATTTATTTTCGTACAATTTGATAGATGTAGGATTTTATTGAATTTTTATTCAAGAAAGCGTTTAAATTTTAGTTTTTTTACTGCGCGGTGCACCAAGTAAAATAAATACATGGCAAATACATACGGATAAAAATGCACTAATCCCCAAAGCACCACCGAAACCATCAAGAATAGGCACTAAATAGGCAAAAAACAGTGAAAATATAATTGCTGAACTGGCAAGCGTATACACACCAAAGCGTTGAGGGGCACTCATGCCAATAAATGTGCCGCCAAAAAAGACGATGCTATATAGCTCAGCGTTGAAACTAAATTGTTCAAATATTAAATAAGCAATAATGGATAGGGCTGCAGAGGCTCGGATCCCATCAAAGCGATTATGTTTAGCCAAGTAAAAGGTTAAAAACGCCCCTAACAATGCAAGCAGCGGATAAATAAGTGTCATATTATTAACTCCTTGGCTAAAACAAATAAGGCGACGCTAGCAAATGCAATGCTACCTAACCGTCCGCCAAACCCCGCAAATACATTAATGGTAAGTGTGTATAAAACAGCACCAATGGCAGAAATAATCGCAATTTCCCAGTATTCATTAATTAAATTAGTGGAGCACATACCGGCAAAACTGCCTGCATAAATAGCTGCATAGGGGTGGTTTTTGTAATCTGCAGGAAATGGAATAAATGAACCGATAAGCCCTGTTAAACCGGCAGATACAACAATAGGTAATGCGAATGTGCTATGCATTACAAAACACGACAAGCAGCCGATAAAAAAGGTGATGAATTTTAAAAGTATGAATTTAGTCATGGCGCGCACATAATAATGTATCAGTTTTAGCTTTAATAGTTAAAACTGCGATTTAAGACTAAAATCGATACACCGCAGCTAAAAGGTGAATTATTACTATTGAAGGTTAGTAATATGCAATGAATGACTAAAAATAACACTGCTAATGTTCTATAAATTGCAAATTATGTATAATGCAGCATATTTCATATATTAAAAGTTATAACCTAAGGTAATTTATGTCTAACTGTTTACATCTGGCTATCCCTGCTGGTGATCTTGAAAAAGCGAAAGCGTTTTACTGTGACGTACTCGGCTGTAAAACCGGCAATAGTGAAGCGGGGCGATGGGTAGACATTAATTTTTGGGGTAATGAATTAACCCTACATCAAAGTGTTGAGCGTTTACCTACGGTTCGTCACGACGTTGATATGGGCGCAGTGGCTGTCCCTCATTTTGGTATACATTTATCAGAGAACGAGTTTCAAGGACTTAAGCAACGCATTGCCGATGCCGGCCTTGAATATTTAGATCAGCCTTACCGTCGTTTTGTTGGTGATGAGTTTGAGCAAGAAACCTTTTTTATTGAAGATCCTAACGGTAACGTGCTTGAAATGAAAACCATGGTTAATCCTGAGGTACTATTTAAAAAGGATTAGACTGTAGCTGAGCTAGTCTTACTGACTAGCTCATGTTTTATGTTTTTAAATAGCGGCGACTACCATTTTTTCAGCCAGCTTCGCCTTTCTTTGTAATTTCTGTTTATACATCGCTTCATCACCCGCTTTTAAAACTGTGTCTAAGTTATCAGGTGGCTGAGTATAGCTAGTTTGCCCAACACTGGCGTAAATGGAAATGGTATGGCCCTGATGCTCTATAGTTAACTGGTTTAATTGTTGCTCTAGGGTGTTAACTCGCTGGTTAATTTTTTCGTTGCTATTAAATAATGCCATGGCCACAAATTCATCGCCTCCTAAGCGGCCAACGGCATCTTCAGTGCGCATATGTTGACTAAGTGACTCTGCAACTTTGCACAGTACTTTGTCGCCCACATCATGACCATAAGTATCATTAATTGCTTTAAAACGGTCTAAATCTATATATAAAAAACACAAAACGCCTCCTCGTTGTTTGTGCTCTGCTAGTAAGTCGTTTGCTTTTAAGCTCCAACCGCGACGATTGTATATATGGCATAAGTGATCAAAGTTAGCGTGTCGTTCAGCTTGTTTTTTTGTATAACTTAACCTTTGAATTCGTCTGCCGACGGCAATAGCTAGTAATAAAGATTCAATTGTAAACGCAATAACAAATCCATAGCGTTGAATGAACGGACTGTAATCGGTTAGTAGTACTCTAAACACCATACTAATAAACACACTTGACAGTGCTATAAATACCAAGTTTGCTTCATTAACACCGTACTTTGTTTGTGTCGCGCTGAGGATAAAAATAGTCATGACAATAAATAATGATAAATAGCCGGTTACTGCAGAGGTAATATTGGTTATGAGTGGCAGATCGAGGGCTATTTTTTGTAAGCACAAAGTCAGTACGCATAAGGCGGCAACTTTTAATGTATTGCTTATCTTTGGAAAGTATTTAGGTAGCTCCAATAGTGCGCTCATAAACCATGTAGCACTGACTATAGTTAAGCCAATACTTAACGTGTAAAGATGGCTTACGTACACAGAGTAGTACTGCTGTGTAAATAAATAAGGCTGTCCTTCTTGAAAGAATATAAAACTAGCGATGCAAAAAATATAAATGCCATACAGTTTAAAAAGAGGGTCTTTTATGCCGTGCCCTATAATTAGTGCATAAAAAATAAGCGTGGCGCAAAGACCATAAAAAATGCCAAAAATAAGGTTGTAGCGTTGAATTTTTTCGACAAAAGGCTGTGTATCTGACCAAGTAAAGCGTGGGGTATAAGCTGCTGAGGTAGTAACCGTAAGCTGGGCAGTAAAAACGCCTGGGTCCATTAAAATTGCCATCTGATTGGTTTTTAAAGGTGTTTTATATACTGAATTTTGCTGCCACGAAAAGTCTTTAAGTGCAGGACGAGTAAATGAAAACACCCCGCCTTGGTTTAAGTTACAGCTTAATTCGAGATGATTGATACCGTTTTTAAGCTTAATATTTGAGACAACTTCTTTGGACAAAGACACCGATGTGTTTGTTGCACTTACACTGAGCTGGCAACGTTCTTGCGCATAAGTAACGCTACTAAATAGCATAGCAAAAGCGCATATAAAAATGCTAAACCTAACCACCTGAGCGCCTAACATGCTAAAAACTCCTTGTCTTTATCGTACAATTTATTGCTACTAAGTAGACGAATACTTTTAAGCCATATTAACAAAGTCTAATGATAAAGTATTTAAATAATGACTTGCGCAAAAGTAAGTTAGTTTTAATCACACATGTATTTCACTGGGGGTTTTGTTGAAATGGCGTTTAAACTCACGGCTAAATTGTGACGCACTGGTGTAACCTACTTTAAATGCGGCCTCATTTGCTTTACTGCCAGAGGTGGTTATTAATTCTTTTGCTTTAGCTAAACGCACTTTTTTTAAATACTGCAAAGGGGATTCAAACGTAACTTGTTTAAAGGCACGATGAAAAGATGACACACTCATGTTCACTTCTTCAGCTAAGTGCTCTACGGTAATAGGGCTTGCGTAATTGCTATGTAATGTTGATAAAGTACGCGCTATGCGCGCGTAATGGCCATCGTGCATTGCAAGCCCAATTAAGGTATGCCCTTGAGGGCCACACAGTACTCTAAATACTAATTCCTTAACTATATCGCCACCAAATACCTCAGCCTCAAGCGGATTGTTTAACACTGTTAACAGTCGGTGAGTGACTTGCTCCATGGCCATATCTAAAGCGGCACTTTGTACCGCTCCGCTTTGCGTTAACGGTGGTGAAATAGGCTTATGTTGCATCATTTGGCTAACCAATTTGTGCAGCATGGCTGGGTTTATATCAACTGCAATACCCATTACCGGCAAATCATTATCAGTAAACGCTTCACATTCTAGTGGAACGGGCACACCTAGTACTAAATAATCGCCTGCACCATACTGAATTTGATGCTCAGGGAAGTGAATAATTTTATGTCCTTGGCCAACGATAATAATACCTGAATTATAAATAAGCGGCTGACGCGCTGAGCTTTTGGTGGCGCGATGAAAGTACACCCCTGGAATAATAGTTTCCATGGTACCTTCAAAGCTGAGCAATTTATTATGCTCTGCGTATTGTTGTAACAAAGTGGCGATGGTCGTCATAAGAACAGCTTAAATTAACGGTATTTGGCATAAAATAACAACGCTGATAGTTTTAGGCAAGCTTTTGACAGGTATTAGGCTTTTTATATATGCGCCATGCCATTATTATGCATCTATCAACACTTTATTTGTTTAAGAATTGATAAAGTGTTTAGTAATTAACCGTCCCCTTTAGGAGCAAAATAATGAAATTTAGCTACGTAAATCCCACTTTAATTCAATTTGGTCAGCAACAAATTGCCGCACTTACTGATTTGATCGCAAAAGATCAAAAAGTATTAGTTGTGTACGGTGGCGGTTCTATTAAAAAGAACGGCGTATACGATGAAGTTGCAGCAGCACTTGAAGGTTTTGATTGGGTAGAGTTTTCGGGCGTGGGTGCTAACCCAACAATTGAAGTGTTAGACCAAGCAGTAAAAATTTGTAAAGAACAAGACATCGATTTCGTATTAGGTGTAGGCGGCGGCTCTGTAATAGACGGCGTTAAATACATTGCAGCATCTGCTGTATATGATGGCGAAGGTTGGGATATTCCTACAGGTAAGCACACAATTATCAGCGCATTACCTATTGGTGCGGTACTTACATTGCCTGCAACGGGTTCTGAGTCTAATCAAAATTCAGTAGTAAGCAAAGAAGCAACGAAGCAAAAACTACCGTTTGCATCTCCAGAAGTATTACCAAAATTTGCCATTATGGACCCTGATGTAATGAAAACATTACCGCAGCGCCAGCTTGTAAATGGTTTAGTAGATGCATGGGTACATACGTGTGAGCAGTACCTAACATTCCCAGAAGGTGCACTTGTTCAAGAAGGTTACGCAGAGGCACTGTTAAAAGCGCTTAAAACATTGGGTGATAACTTTGAAAGCCAAGACGATGCATGGCGTGCAAATCTTATGTGGGCAGCTAACCAAGCACTTAATGGCTTAATTGGTTCTGGCGTATCGCAAGATTGGGCAACCCACATGATTGGTCATGAATTAACAGCCGCCTATGGTGTTGATCATGCCCGCTCACTAGCTATTGTTCAGCCTTCTTTACTGCGCAACCAATTTGCAGTTAAAAAAGCAAAACTAGAACAAATGGGTAAAAACGTATTTGGTCTTGCACAAACAGATGATTTAGCAGAGCAAACAATTCAAGCAATTGAAGCGTTTTACCACAGTCTTGATGTAGCCACTGAGCTTACTGAGCATGGTGATGACAAAGCGGCTGCCATTGATAATATTATTGGCAAGCTTGAAGCTCATGGCATGGTTGCCCTTGGTGAAAACCAAGCTATTACGTTAAAAGAAAGCCGTGAAATTTTAGAGCAAGCGGTTGCTTAATAACGGTTAATATTGACCGCTAACATTGGTTAGCGGCTTTTTGCAGCAAAATAAGATTGAATGAAATAAAATTTTATTTTGCTGCATTACTTTTTAGGTATTTTCAGGTACAGTGCTGAATTAGATAAGTAATGAGCTTAACTAATCGTGTATTTCAATAGGGAATTCGTTTAACTGTGCGTTCAAATCGTTTTTTAATTGTAATGTTACTTGTGCTTGTGCATAGCTTTATAAGCTGTGATGGCGCCGCGTACCATTTACAAGAAGACGTTGACCACGTAAATAGCTCATTTTCGCAAAGTAGCGAAACTGCTGATGATAACGACAGCGCCCCAACAGCAGAAATACATGCCCACCAGCATTGCCACAGTGGCTATAGCCACAGCTCAAATCACTCAATAACTCCCGAGAAAAGTAAACCAACTTTAGCGACATGCTATCACGGCTTACATTATCCACCAGACGTACCGCCACCGAATTTATTTAGTTAGTTTTTAATTTATTTCAATTAATTAGTGTGCTTTTAGCTGCCTACGCGTAAGCGTTTAATGGGCTGTTATAGGCATGTTTAGATTGCTGAGCATTTTACACTGTCGCTATTTTTTGCGTAGGTTGTGAATGGTTTGCAAGTGAACTCTGTTGATTAAAAACGGACAAGCTATATGAATAAAAAACCAATTATGCTGGTGGCGATGCTGTGCGCGCTGCCTGCTTTTAGTGCGTTTGCAAATGTTAAAACACTAACTCTAAAACAAGCGTTGATAAATACCGAGCAACAAAATCCGCTATTAAAACGCTACCCTTATCATCAAAAAATACTCAGCGCGCTTAAATCTCAAGCGGCACTTTCGCCTAACCCTATTTTAAATATAGAAGCTGAAAATTTGCTGGGGACAAACGATGCACGTGGTGTACAAGGCGCTGAAGTAACCTTGGCATTTAGCCAGCTTATAGAGCTTGGAGATAAACGCCAAAGCCGTGTAAATTACGCTACGGCAAACATTAAAGCCCAAGCAATACAGTATCAAAATACTCGTTTAGCCTTATTGGCAACCACCGGTGAGCGGTATTACGAGGCGCTTAAATTTCAAACTTTACTTTCTCTCAATAGCGAACGACATCAGGTTGTAAGCCAAGCTCTCAAAGCAATAAAGCAAAGGGCTGATGCTGGTGCTGTATCGCAAGCGGATGTAACCCGCATGCGTTATGCGCTTAGTCAAGTAGAGCTTGAGAAAGCTAAGCTAAATAGCGAATTTGAGCGAGCACGTTTATCACTTAATGAGCTGTGGAGCGAGCAACATGGCTACACTAATTTAGCGGGAAATATTACTACCTTAATATCGCTTAGCTCTGAGCAAGGGTTACTTGATGCGGTTAACCAAGCGCCTGATTTTGCTATGTTACAGCAGCAATACTTAAAGCAAGCGGCCAACTTAACGCTGCAAAAAGCCAATGGGCAAAGTGACATTAATGTAGGTGCAGGCCTGCGTTACAACCAGCAAAACGATACCAGTTCATTGCTGTTTTCGTTTTCTATGCCGTTGCAATTGAGTAACTCAAATAGCGGTAATATTGAAGCGGCTAATAGTCAGTTGGCATTGTTACGTGATCAGCAAGGACAGTTACGGATTCAATTACGCCAACAAGTTCGTACTTTGTATGCCTATTACCAAGGCAAAACATTACAGGTGCAGTTGTTATCTGAGCAGATTATTCCCCAAGCGCAAACACTGATTGAGCAAAGCTTAAAAAGCTATCAACGCGGACAAATTTCGGTGTTGCAATTGCTCGATGCTCAACAAGCCCTTTTTGATTCTAAACGCGCACTTATCAATACCTATGCAGCGTTATATCAGACCCACCTCGCACTTGAGCGTTTAACTGGCCAATCTTTAACTGAGACTTTTCAATCATGAACAACATTTTTATCGCATTATTAGTATTTCTCTCGTTTGTAGCTAGCTTAACAAGCACACATGTATTTGCCTCAGCAGAACATGACCAAACAGAGCAAACCCAAAAACAAGGTCCACACGGCGGCTTTTTATTAACAAACGAAAAGCTCACTCTTGAGTTAAAGCTGCAAGAGTTAGCAGGTAAAGTTGAGCTGCGCGTATATGGTTATGAGCAAAATCAGCCGGTAGATGTAAACGATTTAAGTATAGAAATAAACTTAAAACGCTTAGTAGAAGCGCCGCAAAAAATACAATTTACGCGTGAGAATGGCTACCTTGTTAGCACGCAACCCATAAATGAGCCACATTCGTTTGCGCTTTTCATTACTGCCAATTATAAAGGTGAGCGCGTTAGCTTTGAGTACTCTCAGCACGAAGGCCGCACCGTGATTAGCGAGCGAGCAATTAAAGGTGCGGGCATTAAAACAGAGATAGCACAAAGTGGCGAGGTTGATATTTCCGACACGCTGTTTGGTGTTATTGCACCGACACAGCACGGCACAGTAGAAGTGATGGCGCCATATACCGGATTGATCAGCGATATTTTTGTCAGCATAGGTCAAACCGTTCAAAAAGGTGATGTATTAGCCAGCGTCACCAATCGCGAAACTTTGCAAAACTACAGTATTAAAAGCCCTATTAGCGGTGTGGTGACCGAGCAGTATTTAAAGCGTGGTGAATTGGCAAGTACTCGCGCGCTAATGCAGGTCGTGAACCTTGATAAAGTATGGGTTGAGCTATCAGCCTTTCCTGAAAACATCGAAAATCTAGCCATTGGTCAAAGCGCCACGGTATACGATTTACATCATCATTTGAATGCCCAAGGTAAGGTGTTTTTTATAGCGCCTATGATGACCGGCGGGCACATTGCACGTGCCCGTATAGCGCTTAATAACCCTGATGGTCATTGGCGTCCGGGCATGCATGTTAATACTGATGTCAGTATCGATAAGGTTAATGCTAACGTGCGTGTAAAGCCTGAGGCTATTCAAGAGTTTAACGGCATGGCGAGTGTGTTTGTGCGTAAAAATAATGTGTTTGAAGTACGCCCGGTTACTTTAGGCGCAAAAAATAGCGAGTGGATTGAAGTCATCGCGGGTTTAAGCCCAGGTAGTGAGTACGTCACAACCAATAGCTATGTGATCAAAGCCGATATTTTAAAAAGCGGCGCAAGTCACGCTCACTAGGAGGTACCATGATTAACTGGATTGTTTCTTTTGCGGTTAAACGCCGCATGATGGTACTGGCACTAACATTTTTATTTGCTGGGTTTGGTGTGTATAACATCCAAAACTTAGCGGTAGATGCTGTACCCGATATTACCAATGTACAAGTGCAAATTAACTCTAAAGCGCCTGGTTTTACGCCGCTTGAAGTTGAGCAGCGTATCACTTACTTAGTCGAAACAGCGATGGCGGGTATTCCTAAGCTTGATTATACCCGTTCGCTTTCTCGCTATGGGCTTTCTCAAGTAACCATTATTTTTGATGAAGGCACCGATATTTATTGGGCGCGTCAACAAATTGGTGAGCGTATTCAAAGTATTCGCGCCGATTTACCTAATAATGTTGAGCCAAACCTTGGACCTATTGCCAGTGGTTTAGGTGAAATATTTACCTATAGCGTGCATGCAAAACCCGATGCGTTAAAAAGTGATGGTATGCCTTACAGCGCCGAAGATTTACGTACTTTACAAGACTGGGTTATTCGTCCGCAGCTTTTAAAAGTAAAAGGCGTAACCGAAATAAACAGCCAAGGTGGTTTTGAGCGCCAGTACCAAGTTGCGCCCATACCAGAAAAGCTGATTGCTTATAAGCTGACAATTAAGGATGTTATAACCGCTCTTGAGCTTAATAACAGCAACCGCGGGGCCGGTTACATAGAGCGCTTTGACGGCCAATATTTAGTGCGCTCACCTGGGCAATTAAAAACATTAGCGGATATAGCAAACACCGTTATTGCTAAGCGTGATGATGCTCCTGTGCGAATTAAAGACGTGGCAAATGTATACTTAGGAAAAGAGCTTAGAACCGGCGCGGCTACCTATAATGGCGAAGAAACCGTATTAGGCACGGCAATGATGCTCATAGGTGAAAACAGCCGTGTGGTTGCTAAAGCCATGGCTGATAAGCTTATACAAGTACAAAAAAGTTTACCTGCAGGGGTTATTGTTGAGCCTGTTTATGACCGCACCAATCTGGTTGATAAAACCATCGCTACAGTACAAAAAAACCTGTTTGAAGGGGCGGTATTGGTCATCGTCATTTTATTGTTATTGCTTGGGAATATCACTGGTGCGCTTATTACCGCCATGGTTATTCCGCTCAGTATGCTATTTGCTATTACTGGCATGGTGGGCAATCGAGTCTCAGGTAATTTAATGAGCTTAGGTGCAATCGACTTTGGATTAATTGTAGATGGCGCGGTGATTGTGGTTGAAAACTGCCTTCGTCAATTAGGGATGGCTCAACATAAACATGGCCGCTTACTTACGCTCAGTGAGCGTTTAGAGGTTGTCACTTCAGCCACCAAAGAAGTGTTTAGCCCCGCGGTATTTGGTATTTTAATTATTATGTTGGTGTATTTACCGCTTTTTGCGCTCAGTGGTGTTGAGGGCAAAATGTTTCAGCCCATGGCGTTTACCGTTGTTGCCGCGTTAATAGGTGCACTTATTTTTGCTGTTACCTTTGTGCCGGCGGCTATTGCCGTATTTGTGCGTGGTAAAGTAGATGAAAGTGAAAACGCAGTAATGCGTGGCGTTAAAAAAATCTACAAGCCACTGCTTAATTTATCGCTTAAATTACCGTGGCTTATGATAAGCATTGCCACTGTTTTAGTGCTGGTACTTGGCTTTAAAGTTAAAAATATGGGCGCCGAATTTTTACCTCAGCTTGATGAAGGTGATATTGCAATGCATGCGCTGCGTATTACTGGCACCGGTATTGAACAATCGGTGCAAATGCAAAAGCAGTTGGAGCAGGCTTTATTAGCGCAACCTGAAATTGCGAACGTATTTTCAAAGATTGGCACCGCGGATGTAGCCAGCGATCCTATGCCGCCTAATGTTGCCGACACTTTTTTAATGTTAAAGCCGCGTGCGCAATGGCCTGATCCATCACTAAGTAAAGACGCGTTAGTGCAGCGCATTCGTCATCGTGTGAATGAGGTACCGGGTAATAACTATGAATTTACCCAGCCTATAGAAATGCGCTTTAACGAGTTAATTGCCGGTGTGCGTGCCGATGTAGCGCTGCGTATTTACGGTGATGATTTAGCCATACTTAAGCAATTTGGCGAAAAAGCCACAAGCTTAATGCGAAATATTACCGGTGCTACCGATGTTCGTTTAGAGCAAATGGAGGGCTTGCCTACACTTTCTGTTACCCCAATGCGAGATCATATGGCGCTATTAGGATTAACCGTAAACGACATTCAACAAACCCTTGCCGCTGCTGTTGGTGGGGTGCAAACAGGGCTAATTTATGAGGGTGATAAGCGCTTTTCGTTATTGGTGCGCTTAGATAAGCGTTGGTCTGAAGATGTCTCTGCGCTTGCGCGTTTACCTATTGCGTTACCTCAAAGTAGTAACCCTGAGCTTGCATTTGTACCGCTTGGGGAAGTAGCTACAATCAGTATTGAAAAAGGGCCGAATCAAATAAACCGCGAAAGTGGTAAGCGTAATGTGGTAGTAACGGCCAATGTAGCGGGGCGCGATTTAGCCAGCTTTGTAAGAGATGCCCAAGCGACTATGAACGCACAACTTAACCTACCCAGCGGTTATTGGCTTGAATACGGCGGTACGTTTGAGCAATTACAATCGGCGAGTAAGCGTTTGTCGTTGGTAGTGCCTGTGACTTTATTGCTTATTTTTGGCTTACTTTATAGTGCTTTTGGATCGCTGCGTGATTCACTCATTATATTCAGTGGTGTACCACTGGCACTGACCGGTGGGGTATTGGCATTATTGCTACGAGATATGCCGCTTTCTATTTCAGCGGGTGTGGGGTTTATTGCGCTAAGTGGAGTTGCGGTATTAAACGGTGTAGTGATGTTGTCGTTCATTAAGCAATTACGAAATGAGGGGTTAAGCTTATATTATGCAATACATAGCGGGGCACTACAGCGATTACGCCCAGTGCTAATGACCGCGCTTGTGGCTAGTTTAGGCTTTATACCTATGGCGCTAAATACCGGTACCGGCGCTGAAATACAACGGCCTTTGGCAACCGTGGTGGTAGGTGGAATTATGTCATCCACTTTGCTCACATTGTTAATTTTACCAGCACTTTATAAATTAGTGCATGGAAAATTTAAAAAGCAGCAAACAGCTTAACTAGTTACTAACTAATGTATAACGTAAAAAGCAGCTGAATTGTCAGCTGCTTTTTTTTAAGTAAGGAGTTGCTTAGTTATATTGAAATAGGCTATCCCAGCGCTCATCTAATATGGCTTTTGCGCGCTCTAGATTTACTGCTTTATATAGGGTGTTTGTGCAAGTTACTAAATGCATACGTTCAAGCTTTTCAAGCGCGTCGCTAATTTCAAAATCTAGCTCGCATTGGTACTTAGTTTTAAACCACGTTTCTATTTGCTCATCAAGCGCGTGTGCGCTTAAGGCATTTTTAGATTTTAGTAAAAACGTATAAGCAAGCAGGGCTTCTTTAATGTCTTCTTCTTCGGCGGCGTCTATTAGTGTATGAAAAACACCGGCGTTGTTATCAAGGTTTTTAAAGTAAAGATTATCGCTCAGTGCTTTCATAAATTTAATTTTACGGTTTTTAAATTTACTCCACTCTTTAAACACAAAACTGCCAAATACTCCAATACCAATGGCTAACGTAATAAAGTGCTGCTGAGTCATGGTAACGGCTTTATCACTAAACCCTCCCCAAAATGTAAACAAAGCAAACAGTAAAAGTAATGAGGCGCCCAGTTTGGTAACTAATACTACCGCACCGCCAATAAGTGCCGATGAGCCAATAATCACTTTATCAATAGGGCGCATGCGTACTTCGCTATTAGGAAATAGCATTTCTAAGTCAGCTTTTGGCACATTTTGAAATAGTTTTACTATGGTTGAGCTGGGCTCAAACCCCATAGGTAGTTTATTTTTTGATTCAAAATAGGCTTTGTCTTTAAAACGGATAAATACTGCTACGCGATCGTAGTTGGTAAAATGCAGTGGCTTTTTACGTAACCCCCAAAAACTGGTTATGGTTTCGCTCAGCTGTGATTCGCCTCGGCGATAAAAAACCACTTCTTCAAAATCCTCAAACTCCACCTCAAGGCGTACTTTAAAAAGTGATTCTTCGTTGAGTGCATCTTGTAAGTCTTGATGGGTGATCACTTCAAAATTAGCCGCGTTTAATACATTGGCAAAATCTCTAGCAAAATCGCGTTGGCATTGAGCTTTTTGCTCATCAGTCACACTGTTTATTAAACGGGTATCGCTATTTGGATCAAAAGGCGCGTAATTGTTTTTTAATGACTCAAGTGTGCCGTGGTACTGAAAGTGAATTAAGCTGGCTAAAAGTTCACAAAGCTGCTTAAAAGAGGTTTGTTGATCTTTATTAAGCTCTTTGGCGCACATTGTAATGATGTCGTGTTTTCTAAATGGAATGTAGCGAGCAGTTTGCATACAGTGATAATTTTTAAAAGTATAATGTCATGTAAAGATAATAAAGCACTCTTTTGCTGATTACTATGTTGGTTGTATTTCTTCAGGCAGCATTAACCTTATTATGAGATGATTTAATCACTTACCTCATTGCTAACAGGACGTTTATGGCAGTACAAAAAAAGCTCAAGCAAAAAACACGTCAGTTTATTGAGTCTAAAAATATGCTCGGTGGAATTACTATTGCCTCATTTTTAGAATCCACCATAGTGCCCATTCCACTCGAAGCTGTTTTGGTGCCCTTAATGCAGGCAAGGCGCGAAAAACTGTGGCAAATTGCTCTTATGGCAACACTAGGCTGTATTGTGGGGGCGCTATTTGGCTACGCTTTAGGTTATTACTTATTTGATGTGATTGGCGATTGGGTTATCAACACATTCTCAAGCCCTGAGCAGTTTGAAAACGTAAAACAGAAAATGCAGTCACAAGGGTTTTGGTTTGTATTAAGCCTAGGTATCGTGCCTATTCCGTTTCAAATTGCGATGTTGGCCGCTGGCGCGACTAAGTATTCGCTGGCGCTGTTTTTATTAGCAAGCGCTATTGCTCGCTCTATACGTTATTTTGGTTTAGCAATAGTGGTGTATTATGCGGGTAATCAAGCTGAACGTATTATCAGCAAGCACAAAACTAAGGCCATGATTGGACTAACTATTTTAGTTGCGATTGGTTGGATTATAAGCACATTAATTTAAAATTAATCAGTTTTAGTTTATGGTATAGTTTTAATAACAATAATAAATTTAAATACAGCCTATGATGAATCCGGAAAAAGTGAGCCTTAAGCTCAGCCGTTTTGTAAAAATTACCAGATTAAACAAGCTGTTAATTTTAGCTACGCTGGCATTTATTATTGGCTTTTCAATTTTTTCGTTAATGCGCTTCTCTCCAATAGATATAACACAAAATCTCTATGGCTTTACCACTGACTTTATTAATTTAGTGGTTATTTTCACTATTTTCTTTGTGGTGCAATGTTCACAGTTAGCCAAAAAAGCCTATGTATATGTCAGTATCGGTTTGATGCTATGGATTGTAGGCTCTACTGCCGATGTACTTGATGAAGTGACACGCCAACCCTATTGGGTGAGCAACTACATCGAAGATTTATGTAGAACACTCGGCATGTTAATCACCGCTTATGGTTTATTTAAAACCATGCATTTTATGCAGCGAATGCACACCCGCTTGGCGCAAGAATTTATTATAGATGATTTAACTAAAGTGTATAACCGACGCTGCTTTTATCAGCATGTGAAGGGGATTGCTAATAATCCCTATACTGTTTTAATCATAGATATTGATCACTTCAAACGTATTAATGATGACTTTGGTCATGATGTGGGCGATCAGGTGCTGAAAGAATTTGCTAGCAAAGTGAATGCGCTATTTAACAATGAAAATACATTTGCTCGCATAGGGGGAGAGGAATTCGCCGCTTATCTGCCTAGTTATGAGCTTGATGAAGTACTTAACTTCGCGCAGACTATCCTAGAGACTGCTCGCACTATTACCGTGCAAAACCAGCGCTCTTTAACGGTTAGCATTGGTATTGCACATCGTAGCAGTGAGCAGAGCTTTGATAATGTGATGAAACGTGCTGATCAAGCATTATACCGTGCTAAAAAAGCAGGCCGTGATCGCCTTGAGGTTGCTTAAACATAGTAATTTTATGAAATAGACTTCGCTTGTGCTATTTTTGGGAACTCTTGTTGCGAGATAAAAAGGAATTGTATGGATGAGTTAATCGGATTAGCAATTATTATATCTATTGCGATTGTTGCAGGGGCCATATGTGGGTTAGTAGCCTTAGTGCAATTGAACTCCCTTAAACAAGAGGTTGCAGCATTAAAACTAAAACTATTTCAGTTTGAGTTAAATGCAAATGCAGCAATAAATGAAAAATCTCCCGCCGATCCTCAAATAGATAATGCAAAATCTCTACACCGCTCAGATATTCCAGCCGCTGTTTATAAACCAGTGAGCATTAAACCTACATCAGTTCGTAAAACGATAGCTAAAAAACCATCGAGTATTGAACTGCTCTTTAAGCAGTTACGTGCAGGCTTCGAGCAAAATTGGATGACCTGGATTGGTGCTATTGCTTTGGCTTTAGGTGGCGTATTTTTAGCAAAATACAGTTTAGAGGCGGGGCTACTTTCACCAGCAATGAGGCTCAGTGCTGGTGGGTTATTTGGTGTTGGCTTAATCGCAGCGGCGACCTATTTACATTATAAACGAATCGTTTTTGAAGGCTTTAATAATTATATTCCTGCAGCCTTGGCTAGTGGCGGCTTTATAACCTGTTTTGCCTTAATGTTTTTAGCTTATAACAGCTTTAGCATGCTCAGTGCTGAGTGGGCGTTTATTGGCTTAGCAGTTATTGCTCTGTGTGCTAGTGCAATGGCAATAAAGCTAGGCCCTTTACTTGCAGTAATAGGCATTATAGGCGCATACAGTGTCCCTATTTGGGTAAATACGGACAGTGGGCAGTTATTTTCTTTGCTTATTTATGTTGCCCTTGTGAGTGTTGCTGCGACAGTAGTGGCACAAAAAGTAAAGCGTGTTTGGCTGTGGTATTTACTATGGGTAGGGCATATTAGTTGGTATTTGGTTGGACTCACTTTATTTACCTACGACACAGTGTGGTTAATAGGCGCTTTTGCGTTGTTAAGTATTTTAGGATTAATCGCTATTGCACGCTTAGGGTTAACCTTTAAAACCCTTGAAGTACGCCCGCACAGCTTTAAACGGTTAGTTAATTTATTTCCAGATCATGGTTTGTTACTGGCCTTTATTGCGCCTTTAATGGTTGCCATGCTGTTGAGTGTGTTTAATATACAATGGCAAATAGTGGCGTTATTAAGCATCGTTTTACTCCTATTTTTAGTGCTAAAAAATAGTCGTTGGGATGCATGGCAAGGGGTCTCTTTAGTGATTGCGCTGTTATTAGTGATCAGTGCTGAACAAACTTATACCTTTGATGATGCGTTATTTATTTTTAAAAATGAATACGGATTAGGCTTATTACTTGCTCTGGGCTTGAGTGGCTATGGACTTTATTTTGGCAATATATACCCAAAAAGATTAGCCTTTCATTTGCTTGCTTCATTAAGCATGTTTGCATTAGTTGGCGCCTTGTATGCGATGATCCCAAACACGGCTTTAGCAACCGCTTACCCACTTTGGGCGGTGTTGCTATGTTTAATGAGTGCGGTGTTAATAAAATTTACTCAGCATCAAACAACCTTATGGCAGCGCTTTAGTTATTGGGTAGGGGCAAACGCCAATATTACCTTAGCAATTACTATGTTACTCAGCGATAGCGGCCTTACCATTGCTCTGGCTGTTCAAGTATTACTGTTGAGCTTATTAATAAAAAAATACAATGTGGCAATGCCACACTGGCCAATAAAGGCGCTTGTGGCGGCATTACTTTTACGTCTAACCCTATCACCTTGGACGCCTAGTTATGAAGAGCTAACACTATTTGATTTGCATTGGAGCTTAGCTGTTTACCCGCTTTGTATTGGGTTATTTTTTACAGCGGCTAAATGTTTTAATGCTTCACAACTAAAAATATGGCTCGAAGGAGCAGCACTGCATTGCTTAGCGTTATTTGTGACAACCGAAACCAGTTATCAACTGGTAGGGCATTACCCACAACTTTTTTCTTTAAGTTTTTATGAGCAAGTATTACTTAGCTGTAACTTACTTGGCTTAGGCTGCGTTTATTTATACCGTTCGCAAAGTGCTGGGCAATTAGGTCAGTTATACCGTACAGCAGGTCTTATATTATCTGCATTAGCTGGCTTATTGTTAATTAAAACAACGTTGGGTGATAATCCGTTATTAATGCGTCTTTATGTTGGTGAAACGCCAATATTTAACTGGGTGATTTTAATTTGGTTGGTACCGAGCCTACTGGCGTTATGGTTAGCGAGTTTAGTTAAATCGTTAAATGCTAAATTGAGTCAAATTACACTCGGTGTGTCTGGTTTATTAGCGGTATTAGCTATCAACACCTTGATCCGCCAATATTGGCAAGGCGGCTTCATTTACCTTGATAAAGCAACCAGTGACGCTGAACTATATAGCTATTCGGTCATTTGGTTGTTACTGGGTGCACTGGTCGTGATAGCCGGGCATTTAAAGCAGCAACGGTTACTGCAAAATGTTGGTTTAGGTATTCTTGGCGCTGTAATTGTTAAGGTGTTTTTAATTGATATGGCAAACTTAACGGGGCTTTTAAAAGCATTATCCTTCATTGGTTTAGGGCTGTCGCTGGTAGGGCTTAGTTGGTTGTTCCAAAAACTCAGAAAGCGCAATTATAGTTAGGTGTTAGCCCAGTATTTACTGGGCTAACACGTTTATTGAACGTTAAGTACTGTGATTCAGCAGTGCTTTAAGTTTACCTGGTTTTACTGGTTTACTCAGATAATGAATATTTTCAGCTTTGGTGGTTTGTTTTAGCTCAGTGTCACGCACTGCGGTAATTAAAATAGCCGGAATATCGCTTTGCCAAATCTCGCGTAGCGCTTTAATTAACGTAATGCCATCCCAATCATTACCTAATTGATAGTCCATTAAAATAACATCAGGTGCCCCCTGTTCTTTTGCATAAGTTAACACCGCGTCTACTTTATCGAATAGGGTGTAATTTGCTTGCCAGCGTTTCAATAAGCTGGCCATGGCTGCAAGGTTTTCAGGGTCGTCGTCAACGGCAATAATATTTATCGCGGCGCGGTTGTCGACTATATTTTGACTGGTTTGTTTTTGCTGTACTAATTGCGCATCACCATAAGGCACTTCAATACTAAATCGGCTGCCTTTATTGGGTAATGAAACCACATCAATCGGCAGGCTCAATAAATCAGCCATACGTTTAACCACCCCTAGACCTAAGCCAACGCCTTTATTGTCGCCCGCTTCAATTCGGTAAAAGTCGTTAAATATTTTTGCTTGTTCAATATCGCTAATACCTGGGCCGGTATCCCATACTTCAATCCGTAAACTGTGTTTTCTGTTTCTGCAGGCAATTAACACACGGCCATTTTCGGTGTATTTAATCGCATTTGACAGCAAGTTTTGTAGTATTCGACGCAAGTAAGTAATATCGCTGTGTACTATTTGTTGATTTGAACGTACTTTAAATGAAAGTCCTTTATCGCTCGATAAAATCGCATATTCGCTTTTAAGAGGATCTAAAATATCATCAATGCAAAAGTGACGGGGATTTGGGGTCATTGCCCCTTGCTCTAGCTTGGCAATTTCTAATAAAGCCGACATTAAATGCACGGTGGAATCTAGGCTATCACCTAACTTATTAAAATTATTTTTATTGGTGCTATCTAACTGGGTTTCATCAATGGCGGCAAGGTATAAACGTGCCGCATTGAGTGGCTGTAAAATATCATGGCTGGCGAGTGCTAAAAAGCGAGTTTTACTATCATTTGCTTGCTCAGCTTCACGTTTAGCTAAAGTGAGTGCTTGCTCTGTTTGTACGCGGCTATCGATTTGTGCTTGCAGGCTACTATTAATGGTTTGTACTTCTTGGGTGCGCGCTTCAATACGGTTTTCTAAGTCCATATTAATTTCTTCGAGCGCATTTTGCGTACTAATATGATTAGTAATATCAGAAAAACTCGTTACAAACCCCCCGTCAGGCAGTGGGTTACCTATCATTTCGTACACTTGGCCATTTCGACGATGGCGAATAAAATGATGTGAACTGCCATTTTTTAAATGCTGAACCCGTTTATCAACATGGCGGTCAATTTCACCTGGGCCGCATTCACCGCGCTCTGCGTTATACCGTATTATTTCTTCAATAGGCTGGCCAACTTGTAAAAAGCCTTCAGGGTAGTTAAACATTTCGCTGTAGCGCTTATTCCAAGCAACGAGGTTAAGATCTTTATCTACCACAGAGAGTCCGTGGCTTAAGTTTTCTAGTGAGGTAAATAGTAAGTTCTGATTAAACTGCAGTGCTTGTGTGGTTTCATCAAAAAAGTTTACTACTTCTTCAAACGCCATTCGCTTGCCAGACGATACGGTGTGAATAAGTGCTTGCGCAGAAGAGGCACCTAATACGCCTGTCAGTGCGCGTTCGCAGTAGGCAATAAAGTCAGCGCGAGGGTGTGCGTTGTTGTCGTTTAAATCATGATGGAGTGCGTAATGCGATAAAATTTGTTGGCTACGTTGAATACCTAAAAAGGTTTGCAGTAAAATTTTAAAGTCATACACCGTGGCTTTTACGTTTTTATTTAAGCGACGAGATAAAATGGCCTGATCTTTGGGATTAACAAATGCCGCTGCTTGAATTTTATCAATTAAGCGCTCTTCAGCTCCTAGCGAAAAGCTAATGTAACAGCCAATATTAGCAAACAACGCGATTAAGGTGCCTCGAGTTATAAGTGTTTGTTGCAGCTCACTGTCTAGTGGGTTGGGGGCTTCTAAAATAGGCAGCATTAAAAACAGTACCCAACAAATGACCCCAGCGAGTAGCCCGGCATAAACACCATAAGCATGGCCTTTTCGCCAATATAAACCACCCACAATAGCAGGCAATAACTGCGACACCAGTGAGAAAGCCACTAATCCCATACTGGCCAGCGCGCTGCCATTACCAAACCATTGCTGATAGAAGTAGGCTAAAATAAGCACCCCGGCAATGGTAAATCGACGCACTAACAAAATGCGAGATTTGTAGCTGCTAGTGATTAAATTACGTTTAAATTTACGGCGTAACATTAAGGGCAGCACCACATCGTTGGAGATCATGGTACTTAGCGTAAGCGTGGCTACAACAATCATGGCCGTGGCAGCTGAAAGCCCACCTATAAATACAAAGGTGGTTAAAAAAGCATTATCGTGCAGCATAGGCAGTGCCAGTACAAAGCTGTCTGGTGATAAGCTGCGGCCAATTTCTGGATGAATAGCAGCAGTGGCAATAGGTAAAATCATTGCTGCGGTCAATAACAAGTACAATGGAAAAGCCCAGCGAGCAGTGAATAAATGGCGCTTATCTTGGTTATCAACCACGGTTACATGAAATTGGCGTGGCAAACAAATAATAGCCGCTGCCGCCATCAGCGACTGACCTACAAAGTTAAAGCTAAAAAAGTCAAACTGTGCCCAATGCAGCCAAATGGACTCGGCGACTTGGCTAGACCTCTCTGCAGGTAAATTAAATAAGCTATATATTGCAAGCCCTGCTACAGCCCCTAGAGCAAACAACTTTATTAGCGACTCAAACGCAACTGCGAGCATTAAACCTGAGCGATACTCGGTTACATCAACTTTGCGCGTGCCAAAAAATATAGCAAATAGCGCCATCATTAACGTGGCCGATAACGCCAAAATATCCCCAGATATCTGATTACTGCTTTGCAAAAGTAAAAAGCTAGAACTGAGCGCTTTTAATTGCAGAGCAATATAAGGAATAGTGGCCAATAAGGCGATAATGGTCACCATGATGGCGGTGGTTTGGCGTTTACCGTAACGTGCTGAAATAAAGTCGGCAATGGTGGTAATATTTTGTTTTTTACTCACCAATACCAGTTTACGTAAAAAGCCTTGGCCGAAAAAAAACAGTAAAGCGGGCCCTAATAAAATAGGCAAAAAGCTCCAACTACTGGTAGCTGCGGTGCCTACCGAACCATAGTAAGTCCACGAAGTACAATAAATCCCCAATGCAAATGAATACACAAATGGGTGATGACTAATACGCTTGGCCAGTGGCGTGGTCTTATCGCCCCAATTTGCCAGCCAAAACAGCAGACCTATGTAGCCAAAGGCAACGATCAGTAGTACAGCCGTCATGTTTATTTAACCTCATAGAATATTTTTATAATTTGCCATAACTATACCCAAACTATCTCAAGATGCGAGCGTCAGTTGGAGTTTGAAGTAGTTTGCTTATTTACAATACCTAGTTGTGGATAAAGTAGGGGGTATACATTTTATTTATATTATCTATAAATAAAATAACATGCTGATTTATATGCTTTAATTTTTATTTGTCTATTTAGTTAGACTAATGTCTTATTCCCACGGTTTGTTTAAATTTGGCTAAAAACCTCAGTTATTAAAATTCATTAAGCTACTGAAACTAAAGTAGTTCATGGGTTGTTTATTAATCAATCGCTAGCAGTTTACGAAAACGTTAATATGTTGTTACGACTATTGTCGCAATTCAATATTTGAATTGCATTGCTAAATTGGTTAACGAATATAAAAAACCACCCATCACAATCTTGTGATGTTTAAAGGGGAAAATAAAAATGGCTTTTAAAAATGAAGAACAAGCAAAAGCTTATTGGGCAGAAAACATTTCATTACTGTTTAAACTATTAGCAGTATGGTTTGTAGTCTCTTTCGGCTTTGGCATATTACTGGTTGATGTACTTAACGAAGTACGTTTTTTTGGGTTTAAACTTGGCTTCTGGTTCGCCCAGCAAGGCGCGATTTATACCTTTGTAGCTTTGATTTTTGTGTACGTTTTCAAAATGAATACGTTAGATAAAAAATATGGCGTAGACGAATAGGAGCTAATCAATGGATGTTCAAATACTCACATTTATAATCGTCGGTTTAAGCTTTGCGCTTTATATCGGTATTGCAATTTGGGCTCGTGCTGGGTCAACAAATGAATTCTACGTTGCTGGTGGTGGTGTACCTCCACTTGCTAATGGTATGGCAACTGCTGCGGATTGGATGAGTGCTGCGTCATTTATTTCAATGGCGGGTATCATCTCGTTTGCGGGTTACGACGGAAGTGTTTACTTAATGGGGTGGACCGGTGGTTATGTACTACTGGCTATGTGTTTAGCGCCTTACTTACGTAAATTCGGCAAGTTTACCGTGCCAGACTTTATCGGTGACCGTTACTACTCTCGTACAGCGCGTTTAGTGGCTATTTTATGTGCCATCTTTATTTGTTTTACTTACATTGCGGGTCAAATGCGCGGTGTTGGTGTAGTGTTCTCTCGTTTCTTAGAAGTTGAAATTGAAACCGGTGTTTACATCGGTATGATCATTGTTTTCTTCTATGCCGTACTTGGTGGCATGAAAGGTATTACTTACACGCAAGTTGCGCAGTACTGTGTACTAGTATTTGCTTATTTAGTACCGGCTATTTTCATCTCTATGATGGCAACAGGTCACTTTTTTCCACAAACAGGCTTTGGTGCCACGCTAAGTGACGGCTCAGGCATGTATGTATTGGATAAACTAGACGGTTTAAGCACCGAGCTTGGGTTTGGTCAGTACACTGAAGGCTCTAAGAGTATGATTGATGTATTTGCAATCACAGGTGCTCTTATGGTGGGTACAGCCGGTTTACCACACGTAATTGTTCGCTTTTTCACTGTACCTCGCGTTAAAGACACGCGTATTTCAGCTGCGTGGACACTGGTGTTTATTGCTATTGTATACACAACAGCACCCGCAGTAGCTTCGTTTGCCCGTGTAAATATGATTGATACAATTAACGGTAAAGACGGAAGCGGTACAGCGTATGCGGATGCGCCTGCTTGGATCAAAAACTGGGAACGTACGGGCCTAATCACCTTTAATGATAAAAATGGTGACGGCAAAATGTTCTACACATCAGGTAAAATCACTGATCCTAATAGCGCAAACGAAGTAAACGTTGACCGCGATATTATGGTGCTAGCGAACCCTGAAATTGCCGATTTACCAGCCTGGGTTATTGCACTCGTTGCTGCTGGTGGTATTGCCGCGGCACTATCTACTACAGCGGGCTTACTATTGGTAATTTCGACCTCGGTATCGCATGATTTACTTAAACGAACACTCAAACCGGATATAACCGACAAGCAAGAATTACTTGCAGCGAGGTTAGCAGCGATGATTGCTATTGTAATATCCGCTTACTTTGGGATTAACCCGCCAGGATTTGTGGCCTCGGTTGTTGCCTTTGCCTTCGGCTTAGCGGCGGCGAGCTTCTTCCCTGCAATTATTATGGGTATTTTCTCTAAATCAATGAATAAACATGGTGCAATTGCAGGCATGGTAACGGGTATCACCTTTACTGCTGCATACATCATCTACTTCAAGTTTGTGAGTCCAGAGCTTAATAGCCCAGAAAATTGGTTCTTAGGTATTTCACCTGAAGGGATTGGTTTAGTAGGCATGATCATTAACTTTGCAGTAGCTGCAGGTGTTATGAAAATGACTCAACCGACACCAGTTGAAATTCAAGAAATGGTTGAAGGTATTCGTAATCCTAAAGGGTCTAGTGAAGCGCATGCTCACTAATCCATATATCTAATGATATAACGCATCAAAGCCCGACTTAAGTCGGGCTTTTTATTTGTTTAAATAATGGCTACATTAAATAATCGCTATATTAAATAACCATATTTCAGGTTAAGTCGCTTTTTATTGAGGATGATTTATGAGTAGTGAGCAACAGGAAGTCGCGCAGTTTATTAACAAGCAAGCACCATTTTCAATGTTACAGGACAGCGCCTGCAGTTATTTTGTTAACCATCTCGATAGTATTTATTTGACCCGAGAAAACCAAACGCAATGGCTTAACAGTGAACAGCCTAAATTATTTTTAATTCGTTCCGGGTTATACGATTTAGTGGATGCTCAAGGCGATACGGTAACGCGTTTAACTCAAGGTGATTACTTTGGTTACCCCTCGTTACTGACGGGAGATTCAATACAAAACAGTTTAGAAGTACAAAAAGAGGGCATTGTCTATATGCTCGACCAAACGGATTTTGATTACTTACGTCGAGAATATAAAGCATTCGAGCAATACTTTGTTCGTGCTCATGCTAATCGATTGCTGTCATCACATTATAAAAGTAACAACGACAGCTGGTCTGAGCGTAAAATATCAGAGATCATGACTCGCAAAGCGATTACGCTGCCCCCCGATGCCAGCATCCGCCATAGTGCTAAAAAAATGCAAGAGCATGGGATTTCATCAATGATGATCACCGAAAATTCGCATCTTGTTGGAGTAGTTACAGATCGGGATTTACGTAACCGAGTGCTTGCTGATGAAGTGGATCCCGCGCAAGCTATCAATAGTATTATGACCAATAAGCCTAAGTTTATATTTGAAAATAACCGCGTGTTTTCAGCGCTGCACTTAATGCTTAAGCATAATATTCATCATTTACCTGTGCTTGACGAAAACCATAAACCGCTAGGAATGATCACCAGTACAGACTTACTACGCCAACAAAAAAGCGACCCAGTGCAGCTAATTGGTCGTATTTACAAGGCCCATAATGTGGCTGATTTAAAACGTTACGCGAAAGAAATTCCTGAGTTATTAAAAGGGTTTTCAAATAATATTGATGATATTTCGCTGATCGGAAAGTTACTCAGTGGTTTAACCGATGCATTGACCTCGCGGCTAATTTTTTTATTTCAACAACACCATGGCGCCGCGCCAACCAGTTTTAGTTTTATTTGTTTTGGCTCTCAAGCGCGCGAAGAGCAAACACTGCATTCAGATCAAGATAATGGCTTGTTATTACCTGATGGTCTAAACGATGAACAGCACGCATATTTTAAACAGATGGGCGAATTTGTTTGTGAAAACTTAGTTGAGTGCGGCATTCGTCGTTGTCCTGGTAACATAATGGCTAGCAGTGATGCGTGTCGAATGAGTGTTAGTGATTGGCGGGCGAAGTTTTTAAAGTGGATCACCAGTCCCACACCCCAGGCAATGCTCAACTGTAAAATCTTTTTTGATCTGCGTTTTATTGAAGGATCCACCACACTTTATAGCCAGTTTTGTGAAGAGTTGACCCATATTTCTCGCAACGATCTTTTTTATGCGGCAATGGCCAGCGATGTTAATGCTAATAGTGCGCCGATTGGTTTATTCAATAACTTTAAAACCGAAAAAACAGAGCAACACCATAAGTACATCGATCTTAAAAAGCGCGGGGTAGTGATCATTAACGATCTAGCGCGACTTTATGCATTAAAAGTAGGCATTCGCCGTGCTAACACCCAAGAGAGGTTGGATGCTTTATTAAAGTATTCACTATTAAGCAAAGAAGATATTTATAATTTAAAAGATTGTTGGCGATTTTTAACTCAGCTTCGGCTGCGCACGCAAATAAACGAAGAAGGGTTACCTAGTAATTGTATTAACCCAGACAAACTCAATTCGTTAGAGCGTCATCAGCTTAAAGAAGCGTTTTACCTAGTAAAACAAGCGCAGCAAGGCGCGGCGTTTAAATTTGCGCGTGGGAGTTTGTAACAATAATGGTTAAGCAGCTTATTACGCGGTACTTAAAGCGTCGCCACTTGCTTGCGCAAAGTGCTCTAAAGCAACGTTACTTAGTGATTGATTTAGAATTAACAGGGCTTGATCCTAAACAACATGAAATTGTTTCGGTTGCTTGGGTACTGATTGATAATCAATGTATTAAAAACAGTCAGTCGCAGCATATCGTTAATAAAGAGGTTAAAAGTCTAGAGCAAAGCCCTGTTTTTCATGGCATTAGTACTGACTCGGTGGCACAAGGGCAAAGCCTACAGAGTATTTTAATGTCTCTAAGCGCTCACTTTAGTGACTGCATTTTAGTATTTCATAATGCCATGCTCGACTGGGGCTTTTTAAAGTTAGCACTAAAAAATGCAGGGATCACCCAGCGGCCTAAGCTGATCATCGATACCTTACAAATAGAAAAAAAGCGCTTACTGCAACACGCAAGCGATATAAAATTAGATGATTTAACCTTAAATGAATGCCGTAATCGCTACGATTTACCAAACTATCATTGTCATCACGCTCTTACCGATGCACAAGCCACTGCCGAATTGTTATTAGCCCAATGCCACCAAATAGGCGCCGGTAAAGAACTTAAAGTAGGCGATCTAACGTAGGTTCTGAAGAGCGAAGCGAAACCCAACTTTAAAGTAGGCACAATGGCTTAGTTTTATTCAGTTTACTTTTCTTCTTGTTTGTATAATTATGGGAACGCATGTTTAATTAAAAATTCAAGGAACGAATATGAAACTTATCATCGCTATTTTTATTACCTTATTCCCTCTTATTGCTTTTGCTAATTCAGGCGTGCCAGCTAATCGTCATATTTCTGTGCATGGCACAGCTGAGGTATTAGTTGAGCCAGATATGGCTCAAATTATATTTGAAGTAAAAAGCATTGAAGATACATTACTTGAGGCTAAACGTGAGCTTGATGGCCGGATTAGTTTGTTACTCGAAGAATTAGACAAATACGCCTTTGGGCAAGGTGATGTTCATATATCGGGTTTAAAAAGCAAGGTATACACTAGGGTTGGTACAGAATCTGGAACTGTTTCAGGCGATAAGTATTTAGCACTGAAAACAGTTAAAGTCACATTGAAAGATATTAAAAAAGTCGATGAATTTATTGATTTTGCCCAACGCTTAAAAATAGACAATATCAAAAAAATTAATGGTTTATCCTCCAAGGCTAAGCAGTTAGAGGCAGAGGCGACACAACTAGCAATCGATAACGCAAAAGCGAAGGGAAATAAGCTCGCTCAGTCTTTTGGTGCTGAACTTGGCAACGTTTATAGTATTAGTGCAAATTCCAGCAGCTCAGATTATGACGCGAGCGGTGTTAAGCACATTATTTTATCTAGCCACAGAAATAGCATGGCTGCTAGAAATAACGAGAGCCCATTTACGCAACAGCAATATTTAGGTGCAACAATAAGCGTTAAAGCATCTATAAACGTGGTGTTTGATTTAAAACTAAAATAGCAAATACCGCAAATACCTATTAGCCGAGCTAAAAGTAAAAGCGCATTGCGTGTTGATTCTGACGTTAATTTAAAGTTTCTAATGCTTGGCTCTTATAATCACAGGCAAGGTCGATTACAATACCGCCATCTAAAAGGCGACGCTGCCTTTCTCTGTACGTAACTAGAGTGGATTTTATATTTCATGGCAATCAAACTTGCAATTAATGGTTTTGGTCGTATTGGTCGAAATATTGTCCGCGCACTATACGAATCAGGCTTAAGCGACGAGATTAAAATTGTTGCGATTAACGAATTAGCCGACCCTGAAGCTATTGCCCATTTATTAAAATACGACACCTCTCATGGTCGCTTTACCTTCCCAGTTAAATTAGGTGAAGACACTATCAGCGTTGCTGATGATACCATTGCATTATTTTGTGAAGAAAACCCAGTTGAATTACCATGGCAAACGCTAGATGTTGACGTGGTACTTGAATGTACAGGCGTGTACCACTCACGTGAGCACGCGCAGTTACATATTGCCGCAGGCGCTAAAAAAGTGTTGTTTTCTCATCCTGCTGATAATGATGTAGATGCGACCATTGTGTATGGCATAAACGACGATGAGCTGAAAAACGAGCATACTATTGTCTCTAATGGCTCGTGTACCACCAACTGCGTTGTTCCTGTTATTAAAGTACTCGATGATGCCTTTGGTATTGAATCTGGCGCCATTACAACGATTCATGCGTCAATGAACGATCAGCAAGTGATTGATGCGTATCACCATGATTTACGCCGAACTCGTGCCGCCAGCCAATCTATTATTCCGGTAGACACAAAATTAGCCCGTGGTATCGACCGTATTTTACCTAAATTTAAAGGTCGTTTTGAGGCCATTGCCGTTCGTGTACCGACCATTAATGTGACTGCCATGGATTTAAGTGTCACGGTAAATACCGATGTTGATTTAAGCGCGGTTAATAGTGCGCTTAAAGCACAAGCTAAAGACAGGCTTGAAGGTATTTTAAGTTACACCGAAGAGCCGCTGGTATCGGTTGATTTTAACCACGATCCCCATTCTTGTATTATTGATGGCACACAGACACGTGTTAGTCATAAACGCCTGATAAAATTACTAGTTTGGTGTGATAACGAGTGGGGGTTTGCTAATCGCATGCTTGATACCGCTCGTGCTATGATGGCATTTAAGTAATATTTTAATTTCAGGTTCAGTATCGTTAACTAAGGAGATGTTCATGTCGGTCATAAAAATGGCAGATTTAGATTTAAACGGCAAGCGTGTATTAATTCGTGAAGATTTAAATGTACCCGTTAAAGCAGGTAAAGTGACGTCAGATGCGCGTATTCGTGCAGCACTACCTACTATCAAACTTGCGTTAGAAAAAGGCGCGAAAGTGATGGTTATGTCACACCTAGGCCGTCCTACGGAAGGGCAATACGAAGACGAGTTTTCATTAGCACCGGTTGTTGATTACTTAAATGATGCACTTGAGCAAACTGTTCGCCTAGAAAAAGATTACTTAAACGGCGTTGATGTTGCAGATAACGAAGTGGTTGTTTTTGAAAACGTGCGTTTTAATAAAGGCGAGAAAAAAGACGACGAAGCCTTATCAAAGCAATTAGCTGCATTATGTGACGTTTACGTAATGGATGCCTTTGGTACTGCGCATCGCGCTCAAGCGTCAACCCATGGTGTGGGTTTGTTTGCTGATGTCGCGTGTGCCGGTCCATTATTATCGGCTGAACTAGAAGCATTAGGTAAAGCACTTGATAACCCTGCTCGTCCGTTAGTAGCAATTGTGGGTGGCTCTAAAGTATCCACTAAATTAACGGTACTTGATTCATTGTCTAAAATTGTTGATCAGCTTGTTACCGGTGGTGGTATTGCCAATACCTTTATTGCTGCTGCTGGCCATCCTGTAGGTAAGTCACTTTATGAAGCTGATTTAATGGATGAAGCAAATCGTTTATGCGCTGCGGCGAAAGCCAACGATGGCGAAATACCGGTACCCACAGATGTTGTTGTAGGTAATGAGTTTTCAGAGTCAGCTGTAGCAACACTTAAAGATGTAAGTGAAGTCACCAGCGACGATATGATTTTTGATATTGGCCCTGATACTGCTAATCAACTTGCAAAAATTATTGCTAATGCGGGCACCGTTGTATGGAATGGCCCAGTGGGTGTGTTTGAGTTTGATCAATTTGGTAATGGTACACGTGCCATTGCAAAAGCGATTGCTGATTCAAACGCATTTTCTATTGCAGGCGGTGGTGACACCCTAGCGGCAATTGATAAGTACGGCATTAGTGATAAAGTATCGTATATTTCTACAGGTGGTGGTGCGTTCTTAGAGTTTTTAGAAGGCAAAAAATTACCTGCAGTTGCAATGCTAGAATCACGCGCTAAATAATACCTTTGGGTATTAGCTAGCCGTAAAGCAGATGTGCTTATCCCACATCTGCTACAATTAACGAGTAAATACCTCTCACTTTTATTTAGTCGTTAATAATATGAATATTAGGCCATTTGCCTTTTAATTCATGGCGCAGTGATTGCGCCAAACTAACAAATCCGTTCAAACTAGGTAGTAAAATAACTACCGATAAATTGGAGAATACCCAATGGCTTTAATCAGTATGCGACAACTTCTTGATCATGCCGCAGAGCATGGTTACGGTGTACCCGCGTTTAATGTAAATAACCAAGAGCAAATGCGTGCAATTATGGAAGCGGCTGATAAAACAAACAGCCCTGTTATTGTGCAAGGTTCTGCGGGCGCACGTGCGTATGCCGGTGCACCTTTTATTCGTCATATGATTTTAGCGGCAGTTGAAGAATGGCCACATATTCCAGTGGTTATGCATCAGGATCACGGTACATCACCGGGTGTATGTCAGCGTTCAATTCAGCTAGGTTTTTCATCAGTAATGATGGATGGCTCATTAATGAGCGATGGTAAAACACCTTCAAGCTACGATTACAACGTTGATGTAACACGTAAAACAGTTGAAATGGCGCATGCGTGTGGCGTATCTGTAGAGGGTGAGCTAGGTGTATTAGGTTCACTTGAAACTGGTGAAGCGGGTGAAGAAGATGGTGTTGGCGCTGAGGGTAAACTTACCACTGAGCAAATGCTAACAAATCCAGAAGAAGCGGCAGACTTTGTAAATAAAACCCATGTTGATGCGCTGGCTATTGCCTGTGGTACATCACACGGTGCCTACAAATTTACTCGTCCACCAACCGACGACATTTTAGCAATTGATCGTATTAAAGAAATTCATGCGCGTATACCAAACACGCATTTAGTTATGCATGGTTCGTCTTCAGTACCACAAGAGTGGTTAGAGGTGATCAACCAATACGGTGGTGAGATCCCAGAAACTTACGGCGTGCCAGTTGAGCAAATTGTTGAAGGTATTAAATACGGTGTGCGTAAGGTAAACATTGATACTGACTTACGTTTAGCGTCTACCGGTGCAATCCGTCGTCATTTAGCAATGAACCCGTCTAACTTCGACCCACGTAAGTTCTTAGCCGCTGCAACGCAAGCAATGACTGACATTTGTATTGCTCGTTACGAAGCGTTTGGTACTGCAGGTCAAGCAAGTAAAATTAAGCCAATTTCATTGGATGAAATGCACCTTAAATACTTAAGCGGTGAGCTAAACCCAAAAATAAAATAATGAGTCAATAATAGCGATACTCTCGTACTCATTATAAAAGCCAGTTGCCTATGCACTGGCTTTTTTGATCTGTGGGGGATCAGTATTTTACCTAGTTATTAATTTGGGATCACTCGATTACTAACTTGTCATATCTGGGATCATTACTTTACTAACTAAAGCGCTAAAATGGGCATGTTTTACTCATTTAGGCATCGTAAAGCGCAATGGTAGAATGAAAATTATACAAAAAATCATTAGTTTAGCTTTAGTAGTGGGTAAAATAGTGATCCGCAAAGGGATCTGCTTGATAAAACTCTGATCCTGATATTTAAGATCTTAATAAAGCTGATCTAAATAGTGTCGTGGCGCAGTCAGCTTTTATGATCAGACTAAAAATATAGCTGTTAAAACTCGTCGCTTAGTAATTTGATGATCTCATAAATAATATTAAAACTATGCGCAATTCTTAAGCTATTAACACCTCAAACCGCTTTTTTATTTACAGCTTATGATGATACAAAGATGACATATTTAATTTTTTGTCACTATTTTGTGTTTTTTTTACGCTCATTTTGATTTCCACGTTACACTTTAATAAAAATGTCATACTTAGTCATAATAATGAAACCTACTCAATAGCCTAAGAGATAAATTGGAATGTCACGTAAAGTATTAGTCGTTGATGACGAAGCACCTATCAGGGAAATGTTGGTTTTTGTTTTAGAACAAAATGGGTTTCAAGCCATTGAGGCAGAAGATTATGATTCTGCAATATCAGCAATGGTTGAACCTTATCCAGATATGGTGTTACTCGATTGGATGCTACCTGGCGGTAGTGGAATTCAAATCGCTAAAAAATTCAAACAAAATGAACACACACGCCAAATTCCTATCATTATGCTGACTGCTCGCGGCGAAGAAGAAGATAAAATACGCGGTTTAGAGGTCGGTGCTGATGATTACGTTACTAAGCCGTTTTCACCTAAAGAGTTAATGGCGCGTATTAAAGCGGTTATTCGTCGTGTTGCTCCTACCTCACTTGAAGAGGCCATTGAAGTACATGGTTTGCGTTTAGATCCTATTTCGCATCGTGTGACATCAGGTGGCAGTGAGCTTGATATGGGACCAACCGAATTTCGACTTTTACACTTTTTTATGACCCATCCAGAGCGTGTATATAGCCGAGAGCAATTACTTGATCATGTATGGGGTACTAACGTCTATGTTGAAGATAGAACTGTAGATGTTCATATCCGTCGCCTGCGTAAAGCAATTGCAACCCTTGGGCATGACCGCTTAGTACAAACAGTTCGCGGTGCTGGTTATCGCTTTTCGAGTAAATTATAAGTTTACTTCGTAAGTCACAATCTATTAACCTAGCACAGTCAAACTTCTGCTAGCGTTTATAAGGTAAAGAGCGTGTATGTATCGAGTTATTAACAAGCAGGCGTTAACCAAACGGCTGTTTGTCTATTTTATACCTTTGCTTTTAATTGGGGTGCTTATTGGTGCCCCATTTTTGATGTTGTTTTTGGGTGCTTTTTCGCTACTTATGTGGCATTACCATCAGCTTTATCGCTTAAGTGACTGGCTGCATAATCAACGCAGCTTTAACCCGCCTGAAGGGGAAGGGTCGTGGGAGCAAGTATTTGAAGGTATTTATCAGCTGCAACACCGCAATCGTAAAAAGCGTAATGAGTTGGCAGAACTGATACGGCGTTTTCGCGACGGCGCTGAGGCCGTACCTGATGCCGTTGTTGTACTACAAAACGATTTATCAATTGTGTGGTGTAATCAGCTTGCACTCAAAGTGCTAGGGTTACAGTGGCCGGTTGATCATGGTCAGCGCTTAGATAACCTCATTCGCGATCCTAAATTTGCTAAATATATGCGCCGTAAAGAGTTTAGCGATGCACTGGAGCTTGAAAGTGGTCACAGTGTTGAGCAAGTTCTTGAATTTAGGGTGATGCCCTATGCCAATACACAGTTGTTGGTAGTGGTACGCGATGTCACTCGCTTAAAGCAACTTGAGCAAATGCGTAAAGACTTTGTAGCAAACGTCTCTCATGAGCTCAGAACGCCTTTAACGGTTGTTACCGGCTACCTTGAAATGCTCGATAGTGATTCACTGCCCCCGCCTGCAATGTGGAATAAAGCACAAACTACTATGCTAGAGCAATGCAAGCGTATGGATAGCTTAGTCAATCAGTTGTTGTCGTTATCGCGCATCGAAGGAGCAAAGCAACACAGTAATGACAAAGCGGTGAATGTGCCACGATTATTAAACTTAATTGAAACAGAAGCGAAATCTATTAATCAAGACAAAGGCCATCAACTTACTTTTAATATTGATACATCACTTGATATTACCGGTGCTGAGGATGAACTTAGAAGTGCATTTTCAAATTTAGTATTTAATGCCATTCATTATACTAAACCAGGCGGTAAAATAGAGGTGCTTTGGCAGCGCAACAACGAACAAGCATGTTTTAGTGTTACCGATAATGGTGATGGTATTGCACCTGAACATATTAACCGCTTAACTGAGCGTTTTTATCGAGTAGATAAAGCCAGAAGTCGTACTACAGGTGGCTCTGGACTTGGTTTGGCAATTACTAAACATGTACTTACTCGCCATGGTAGTCAATTAAAAATCCACAGTGAACTGGGTAAAGGTTCCTGTTTTTCTTTCGCATTCTCAAGCGATAGACTTATCGCAATTGCGCCATCAGTGGCGTAATTAGAGTGGTCATAAAAGTGTCATTTAAGAGTCACACCATTGTCATGTACTCACTTTAGAGTGAACCGCAGTTAGGAAATGGGACGAACAAACTGGAGAACCCCAAAATGAAATTTAAAAACTTAGTTGCCGCAATGGGTGTGGCTGTTACAACATTTGTATCTGCACAAGCGGTTGCATTAGAAGACGGTATTCCTGAGTATCAAAAAATTAGCGGTGTATCAGGTAACTTTTCATCGGTAGGGTCTGACACATTAGCCAACATGATGACCTTTTGGGCTGAAGAATATAAACGTATTTACCCAAATGTAAATATTCAAATTCAAGCGGCAGGTTCGTCTACTGCGCCACCAGCACTAACTGAAGGTACGGCTAACTTAGGTCCAATGAGCCGTGCAATGAAGTCAAAAGAGATTGAAGCATTTGAAAAGCGTCATGGCTACAAACCAACACAAGTGCGTGTAGCAATTGATGCGTTGGCCGTATTTGTACACAAAGATAACCCAATCGAAGGACTACGCATTGATCAAATCGATGCTATTTTCTCATCAACTCGTAAATGTGGTGCACCAGAGCAAGTAAATCGCTGGAGTGATGTTGGTCTAGAAGGTGATTGGGCTGCAAAAGACGTGCAATTATACGGACGTAACTCAGTATCAGGTACTTACGGTTACTTTAAAAAGAAAGCGTTATGTAAAGGCGATTTTCGTAATAACGTGAACGAGCAACCGGGTTCAGCTTCTGTTGTACAATCAATTTCAGCGTCATTAAATGCGATTGGTTACTCTGGTATTGGTTATAAAACATCGGGTGTACGTACTGTTCCGTTATCGAAAAAAGGCACTAACTTTGTTGATGCCACGCTTGAAAACGTAGCGCAAGGTAAATACCCACTGTCACGTTTCTTATATGTTTATGTAAATAAACACCCAAATAAGCCACTTGGCCCAGTTGAAGCTGAGTTCTTAAAGATGGTACTTTCTCAAGAAGGTCAAAAAATTGTAGAAAAAGATGGCTATGTACCACTTTCTGCAAAGTTAGTTGAATTAGAACTGAAAAAGCTAGGCTTGAAATAAGCAACTGAAGCAATTAATAAAAAACCGCTCATTGAGCGGTTTTTTTGTTTTACAATTTATGCCGACGATTGCTATTAGTCAGCTTTACCTAAGTTTTCAGCTTGTACTTTGCATTGATTGTACGCCTCAATACACTTTGATGAGCAAACTTGCGATTTAAGACTATCGGTCGTTGTTTGCTGCTCGCAGCTGGTTTCACATTGATAACTTTGTTGAGCACATTGATTAAGTGCCGGATTACCCGCCTGGCTCTGACAGCCAGCGAGAACTGCAAACGAAAAAGCCACACAGCTAGTTTTTATAAAAGTTTTCATGCTTGTCCTTAAAGTGTAGCTACCAAGATTAAACTTCAACTTGTAGGTTGTCGATTAATCTAACACTACCTAAAAAGGCGGCAGCTAAAATTACAAATCGTGTATCTTCGAGTGTAGCAGCTTTTAATGTATCTCGTTGAGCTATCGTAAAATAATCTGGTTTTAGACCTGCGTTTTCTAATGCACTCTTCGCTTCATTTTCAAGTGTGGCAAAGTCTTTATTACCGCTTTTAAGTTGCTGAGCACAGTGTTTTAAGGTGTTAAATAAAGCGGGAGCGGTGTGTTTTTCATCAGCTGATAAATACCCATTACGCGAGCTCATAGCGAGGCCGCTAACTTCACGCATGGTAGGTACGCCAATAATTTCTACTGGTATTGATAAATCAGTGGCCATGGTTTTAACCACTTGTAGCTGCTGAAAATCTTTTTCACCAAAACAAGCGTAATCAGGCTGTACTAAATTAAATAGCTTAGTAACAACAGTCGCTACGCCTTTAAAGTGAC
This sequence comes from Pseudoalteromonas sp. DL-6, assembly GCF_004328665.1. Taxonomy (NCBI): domain Bacteria; kingdom Pseudomonadati; phylum Pseudomonadota; class Gammaproteobacteria; order Alteromonadales; family Pseudoalteromonadaceae; genus Pseudoalteromonas; species Pseudoalteromonas sp. DL-6. Next base: position 2,649,733 of record NZ_CP019770.1, on the reverse strand, counting down.
CTGGGCGTGAACCGCCACAATACCCCATTGAAATACCGGGTACATCAACAAAGCTTTGTGCACCTAACCCATTAGGGTAAATAGTTTCTACACTGGGAATAAACAAAATATCTGTTTCAAGATCGGCTAAACCTTGTTTATCTGCATCCAAGGTGCGCGGGTAACTGTCTAAATCTTCGTTAGCGCCAAATTGCATTGGGTTAACAAAAATACTCACGACGACTTTATCGGCCAGTGTTTTTGCTTTTTCTACCAGTGAAAAATGACCACGATGCAAATTGCCCATAGTAGGTACAAATGCGACGCTTAAACCGGCTTGGCGCCATGCTCTAATTTGACTGCGTAATGATTTAATTTCAGTGATTGACTGCATTATTTAAACTCGTGTTCAGCGCTTGGGAATACGCCGCTTTTGACATCGTTACAATACTTTTTAACCGCAGCAGGCATATTACCTGTTTCGAGTAAAAAGTTTTTTGAAAATTTAGGAATGTAACCTGCAGAAATACCCACTAAATCGTGCATAACCAAAATTTGGCCATCGGTTACATTACCGGCGCCAATCCCGATTGTAGGAATGCTCAATGACTCAGTAACGCGTTTTGCTAAGGCACTTGGAATACATTCAAGCACCAGTAGTTGAGCACCTGCGGCTTCTAATGCTTTTGCATCGGCAATAATTTTTTTCGCTTGCGCTTCTTCACGGCCTTGGATTTTAAAACCACCGAATACATGCACAGATTGTGGTGTAAGACCCAAATGGCCACATACCGGGATACCTTGTTGGGTGAGTGATTTAATGCTGTCATGCAGCCATTCACCGCCTTCAAGTTTGACCATATTAGCACCCGCGCGCATCAGCTCTGCAGCATTTTTACACGCATCATTTGGGTTTGCGTAGGTCATAAATGGTAAATCAGCAATAACAAATAAATCACGGCTTCCTGCGCGCACACAGCGAGTATGGTAGGCAATTTCTTGGTTTGTAACCGCTAAGGTATCATCGCCACCTTGTAATACCATACCCAAAGAATCACCAACTAAAACAACATCAACGCCGTTATCATGAAATAACTTAGCAAAACTAGCATCGTAAGCTGTTAACGCAGTGATTTTATTACTTTCAGCCTTCATTTTATTCAAAGTTGAAACGGTTATTTTAGACATAATATTCTCGCAGACAATGGCCTTAATTAATTACCGTGGTAATTGTTGTAAGTCGTTAAGCGGTAAGGTATTTGCTATCTGTTGGATAGATGCGCCGCTAGGTAAAATCAGTTCCGGTGCAATTTCTTGCAATGGGTAAACAACAAATTCTCGCTCAGTTAATCCATAATGAGGTACGGTTAAACGTTCGGTATTTAAAATGTGTTCACCAAATAATAAAATATCAATATCCAGTGTGCGTGCGCCCCAGCGCTCAGCCTTTCTAACTCGACCATGTTCCAGCTCTATGGCTTGGGTTAAATCAAGTAGTTGCTCTGGCTCAAGTGAAGTGTTGATACAGGCGACCGCATTCACATAATCAGGTTGATCTTGTGGTCCCATAGGCTTGCTCGCATAATAATGCGAGCAGGCTATAAATTCGCTGTTTGGCAAGCTTTTAAGTGCAATAACAGCGTTATCAAGTTGTTTTTTAGGGCTGTTAAGGTTTGCACCTAACCCCAAGTAGACACGTTGCATTATTTACTCAGCTGGCTTTTTAGTAGTACGACGGCGAGGTCGCTTACGTGGTTTTGGACCGCCTTGATGACCAAGCTCTCGCACCATTTCTTTTTGGCCATTAATATCTTGGCCTAAGTATTGTGTCCACCACTGTGCCAGTTCTGTATGCTCAGTTTCACCAGCATCAACACGCAATAGTAAAAAATCATAAGCGGCTTTAAAGCGTGGCTGCTGTGTTAAGCGGTAGGCACGTTGGCCAGCACGTTTATCTAAGCGCTGTTGAATATGCCAAATATCACGAGCACCTAACGTAAAGCGTTTTGGCACGGCAATGTGTTGGGCATTCTCACTCAGTACTTTATTAATTGCCTGAGCAAATGCATCGTATTCAGATAGTTGCTCTTGGCGTCTAATTTTTTCAGTACGTTCAATTAGCGGGAACCACAGTAACGCTGCAAATACGAATGCAGGAGTGACTTTTTTATCAGCATTAATACGGATATCAGTGTTGGCAAACATTTGCTTTATGAAGGTTTCTTCAAGTCCGCCTGGGTTTTTATCTAAAATGCGGTCTAGCTCAGGAAATAACGACTTAAATAAACCGTACTGACGCAACATTATAAAGTTTTGCTGTGCTTTGCCGTTTAAAAATAGCTTGAGTATTTCTTCAAATAACCGCGCTGGCGGAATATTATCAAGCAAGCTTGCTAATTCGGTAATCGGTTTTTCGCTTGCTGGCGCTATTTGCATATCTAACTTGGTAGCAAAGCGCACTGCGCGAAGCATACGAACCGGATCTTCACGGTAGCGTGTTTCAGGATCGCCAATCAACTCAATTTGTTTTGCTTTGATAGCGGCTAAGCCATTTGCGTAATCGTAAACACAAAAATCATTAATGGAGTAGTACAAAGCGTTGATTGAAAAATCACGACGTTCTGCATCTTCTTCAATGCTCCCAAATACGTTATCGCGAAGAAGTTGCCCGTGTTCACTTGACTGACTAATTTGATTTTTATCTTCTTGTGCTTCGTGATGGCCGCGCATTGTTGCCACTTCAATAATCTCACGGCCAAAAACAATGTGCGCTAAACGAAAGCGGCGACCAATTAAGCGACAGTTACGAAACAGTTTTTTTACTTGCTCAGGGGTGGCATTGGTTACAACATCAAAATCTTTAGGTTGTTGACCTAACAATACATCGCGAATGCAACCACCAACTAAGTAAGCATCATAACCACCATCTTTCAGGCGGTAGAGTACTTTGATTGCATTTGGGCTAAATTGTTTGCGAGAAATACCATGCTCACCTCTAGGGATCACTAACGGCTCACTGCTGATTGCGACATTTTCGTTATTGGCACTTGGGCCGATAATTTGTCGACAAAATTGAAAAAGCTTGGAAATAATAGTCTGTCTCCTAGAGAAGCGGTTGATTTGCTCGCCATTGCAATCAAAATCACAGCAAGTATTCGCTTAAAGCGTTATTTTTACCGTTCAATGTAATTAGCATATATTTAGGCGGCTATCATATACCAGCAAGGTAAAAAAATTAAGTTGCAGCACTGAAATTAAGCCATTTTTAACGATTTTATTTGAATTAATTACACGTAATACGTAATGGAAGGTTAAATCTGTATTTCGCGCTTAGCAGGAACAAGGCTTAGGTTAAAATGTGCCACGCCCCAAGCGAGTAATTGTTCGCAGGTTAAATCCATTAATTGCTCATGTATTGGCAGGCCTAAAAATTTAAATACAGCTATTAAAGTAGGTTTTGGATTTTGTTTGCAAATTGCAGGGGCATAATTTTGCTTAGAGAGTTTAAATCCCGGTTTTGCTACCGCTAAAGGTAAATGAGCAAATTCTGGAATAGGGCAATTAAGTTGTTTAAATAAACTGATTTGACGCGCAGTCGGTTCAATTAAATCAGCGCCTCGTACAATACGATTAATCCCTTGCTCAATGTCATCAATAACCACCACCAGTTGATAGGCAAATAAACCGTCACTACGTTTTATTATGTAATCTTCATGAGCGAGGGCTGGGTCAACGTCAATATGCCCTTGAATAAGGTCGTTATAATCAACAGTTGCATGGCATTGGCTTAAGCGCAGGGCATGCCCCTGTTCATTTAGTTGACTGTGTTTACACTGCCCTTGATAAATGCCGCCGAGGGCTTTTATTTGCTTACGGGAGCATTGGCAGGCATACACAAGCTGTTGCTGTGATAAAGAGTGCACGGCATCTTGGTAGATAGTAAGACGCTGTGTTTGGTACACAACGTTTTCATCCCAATTGAGGTTGTAGGCGTCTAAGGTATTTAGGATATCGGTGGCGGCGCCTTTTACAACGCGAGTGGTGTCTATGTCTTCGATGCGAACTAACCACTTTCCTTGGTTTGCTTTTGCATCTAGGTAGCTACCTACAGCCGCCACAAGTGAGCCAAAATGTAACGGTCCGGAAGGGGACGGTGCAAATCGGCCGCGATAGTTAGGTACTTGCGCAGTAACGGCTGTAGAAGACATGGCTATACTTAATTAGCCGCGTCCAGATTGCTTTTCTTTGATTTCAGCAAGTGTTTTACAGTCTACACATAAATCAGCAGTAGGGCGCGCTTCTAAGCGGCGAATGCCAATTTCAATGCCACAAGACTCACAAAAGCCAAATTCGTCTTCTTTAATTAATATAATTGTTTTTTCAATTTTCTTAATCAACTTACGTTCGCGGTCACGAGTACGAAGCTCTAATGAGAACTCTTCTTCTTGTGCTGCGCGGTCAACGGGATCAGGAAAGTTAGCTGCTTCGTCTTGCATGTGTGATTTTGTACGATCAACTTCGTTACGTAAATCATTACGCCAAGTTTCTAAAATTGTTTTAAAATGAGCACGTTGTGCATCATTCATGTACTCTTCACCCGGTTTTTCTTGGTATGGTTCTAAACCGGCTTGAGCCAATAAACCATGTCTTTTTTGGTCTGGCATAACTCTCTCCTAAATCCTTAATTTAATGCCTCAGCATTAGCCGGCGGTATAAATAACAGAAACTCATACCCTAGGCAAATTTATTTTTAAATAATCGAATTAGCTTAACCCTGTTTGGTGATATAAAAGTAGTAAAAGCACTACTTATACTTTCTTATCACAGTATTGGTTTATAAACTGGCGTAGTTATATGGGCAATAACAATAAAAACAACTTATTTTTACTTTTTGGTTAAGTATTTTTTTGGCGTGGCGCAATACCAACGTTTAAATGCGCGCTGAAATGCGCTTTGTTCAGAAAAACCCAGTGCAGTGGCAATGTTTAACGAACTGAGTCCTTGTTTTAGTAATATGAGCGCTTGTTGTTTACATATATCGTCAATAATTTTGCTGTAGCTGGTGTGTTGTTGTTTTAAGTAACGCTGTAGGCTGCGGGTTGATAATGCTAGCGCCTGTGCCGCTTGCTGAACGCTTAAACGCTCTGGCAGGTGTTGGGTTATTAGCGCTTTGAGCTGACTGATGTACTGGGCTTCATGGTTATAGTTAATAGCTTGTGCGGCTAATAGGGTTTCTAGCTCGTTATTAGCGCCTTTTAATGGGCTGTGTAGTAATTGGCTATTAAAGGTCATGCTATTTGTTGTGCTATTAAACTCAATTGGGCAGTTAAACAGCAAATCATACTGCTTTGCTTCACTGGTTGGAGGTTGTGGGCGCATTAACTTTACTTGGCTGAGCGTCAGCGAAGCTTGCCATTCACAACATTGTTTAGCAAAAGCAAGCCAGCTACTAAAAAGTTCATCTGCCATGTAGTGTGTGACAGCCGTTTTAGGGTGCCATTCCAGGCTGCTGTATTGTGGGTGATGATTTAGGCTAATAGTGCCAATGTTTCTAACTAAGGTATGTAACTTTAAAGCATGTTGTAATGCACTTAATAAAGAGTCACTTACTAAAGCAATATGCCCCAGCAATCCCCAATTTTGTGCATTTAATGCCTGCCCAAATTCAAGCCCTATTGTTTGCCTATTTAATTGTTTTGCGCCAATGGTCATGAGTTTTTCGTAATCACTAAGGGGGTATTTATAACGACTATTGTTAAGTTGCAGCTCTCCTTGAGTAATATTATTAAGTAAGTGTTGTTTACTCAGGCCTTGAGAAGCTAAATAACTCGTCAAAGAGCGAATAATTTGGCTACTTACAAAATACATAAAACATCCTTTTCTATATGGTTAAAGTTTAAACTGCCTTAACTGGCGCATAAAGTCAATTTTGTGCGTTTGAGGTCAAGATTTTAACTAGGATTTACGGCATGGTTGTTAGGTTAAACAATAATAATGACAAGGAACATCGCAATGAAACCCCATTTACTCTCACTTTGTATCGCCAGTAGCCTACTTTTAATTGGTTGTAGCGAAGATAATGACAATAATGTTGCGCCACCGGTTGCCGTGGTGCCTGATCCTGCGCCAGAAACAAGCGCGCCAATAATTGCCTTTGATGACGATAATAAACTTGATGCGAATATCCGTTGGACCACCTTTGGTGTGCCGCATATTACGGCTGATAACTTAGAAAGTTTAGCGTTTGGTAGTGGCTATGCCTACGCTAAAGATCATGCGTGTTTATTGATGGATCAAATTATTAAAGTGCGTGGCGAGCGCTCTAAATACTACGGCCCAGATAAAGTCCCCGGCAGTGGCGATTCAGTACATTTAATTTCTGATTTTGGTTATAAAGCCTTGGGAGTAAATGAATATGCTCAAGCTAATTATAATCAATTAGAAGATAACAGCCGAGCCCACTTTGAAGGGTTTGTGCAAGGCTTTAATAAATACGTTACTGATACTGGGGTTGATAACTTAGCGCCTGAATGTGCCAGTGCCCCTTGGGTAACCAGTTTGAGTGCAGAAGATATGTTGGCCTATTCTATGGCAACAGTGCAATTGGCAAGTTCGGCGAACTTTTTAGAGCTCGCTTTTTTAGCCAACCCAGGTGATTCCAATGAGTATTTACCTGCTCCAACTGCGGGTGCACCGAGTAGCGTGTCGTCATTAGTGGGTAATATTAATCAGCGAGCAAAGCAGTTTAAGTTAGAGAAAAAGTTTGAACATTTAGGCTCGAACGGTTGGGGGCTTGGTAAAGATATGATGGCCAACGGCAAAGGGGGCTTATTAGCAAACCCTCATTTTCCACATGAAGGTAATTTACGGTTTTGGCAATCGCACCTAACCATTCCTGATGCTATGAATGTAATGGGTGGCAGTTTGCAAGGCATGCCAGGGGTTATCAATATTGGTTTTAATGAGCACATAGCTTGGACCCATACTTTTTCTACTGCGCGCCATTTTTTAATTTATCAGTTGGCACTCAATGATAATGACCGCATGGGTTATAGCGTAGAGGGTGATAATTATGAAATTACTTCCAAAACAATTAACGTTGAGGTAACTGTAGCACCAGGGACCACAATTACACTTAGCAAACCGTTTTACTATAGCCACCATGGTTTAATGATTGAAACACCTGCCGCAAATGGTTTAGGGTGGAACGACAGCCAAGCATTTACCATCAAAGATGCCAATGAATTTAATATGGATGTGGTTGCTCAGTGGTCAGCTATTAATCAAGCAACCAGCTTAGAAGAGATGAAGGCCTCGTTTGCTAAATACGATGGCGTCTCTTTTAATAACACCATGGCCAGCGATAAAGAAGGTAATGTCTTTTTTGTTGATGACAGCACCGTTTTGAAACTGGGTGATACCGCAAATATGGCAATTCGTTTGCAACCTGAATTGGTTGCACTTAGAGAGTCGACGGGCTTTGATTTAGTACCTGGTAACTTAAAGTTATTTGAGCCGCAAGGCGTTGTGCCTTTTGAACAAGCTCCCCAACTAAGTCGCACTGACTACGTACAAAACTCAAATGACAGCTATTGGGTTACTAATCTTGAACAACCTCTTGTGGGCTTTGCTGCGCAATATGGCGATGTTCATCAGCCATTATCATTGCGTACCCGTATGGGTTTGAAGCTCATAAAAGAGGGAGGCGGTGAAGACAGCAAGTTTGACTTAGTTGAGCTTGAAAATGCGCTGGTTGGTAATCGTATTTATTTAGGTGAATTGGTGTTTGATGACTTAGTTGCCCAATGTAAAGCGCGTGGCACAACACCGGTAACCCTTAGTAATGGCGCAAGTGTTGACCTAACAGCTGCTTGTACAGTGTTAGAGGGCTGGAATGGTGCTATGAACCTTGATACACAAGGGGCTGCGTTAATTAGAGAGTTTGCCCATCTATTTGATGGCGATAAATACTTATATGCTAACTTTGATGTAACCAATCCTGCAAATACACCTAATACATTGCGTGCAGATGGCTCTGCATTAACCGCTTTAGCCCATGCGGTTCTTAATTTGCAAACTAATGGCGTGGCATTAAACAGCACCTTAGGTGATCTGCAATTTGTTGAAAAAACACTAGCGGGTGGTATTGCCTCAGGCGAGCAATTACCTTGGAGTGGACCAATGAGTGTGGAAGGCGGCTTTAATGTATATCGCTTTGATCGCAGTAGCAGTCGCTCATTTTCTACGGTGATCCCGTATATCGATCATCAAACGTTAAATGATGCAATAACTGGTAAACCACTACGCTCTGATTTATCTGCCAATGGCTACCCTGTTAATTACGGATCGAGCTGGATGTTTGTAATGAACTTTACCGATGATGGCCCTGTAGCAAAAGGGCTGTTAACTATGTCGCAAAGCTCTGATTCAAGTTCTGAACATTTTGATGATCAATCGCGTTTTTATTCAAATACACCCGTATTGAGACCCATCCTGTTTAAAGATGAAGATATTAACCTTAATTTAATTGATGAAATGGATTTATCAATGAATAAAGAGTAAGCAGACTTTGAGCGCTAGTGTTGATGCTGGCGCTTTTACTCAACAAACTCCACTTTCTCAACTAAAGTTACCTCACTGGCAGAAATATGGGCTTTATAAGCTAATACTTCTACGCCTTGCTCAATCGCTTCGCTTAGTAATTGTGCATAGGTTGAATCTATATGCGCCGCCGCACTCACTTGTGTGATCCCTTGATGCAGCACCGCAAATAGTAACACCGCACGATGCCCTTGTTTTACCATTTCGATTAATTCACGAATATGCTTTTGCCCACGAACTGTTTGCGCATCTGGGAAGTAACCTTGGCCGCTTTGTGGGTGCTTTTCACTTAGGAGCGTGACTGATTTAACTTCAACATAGCAATTAGCTTTGCTATTGTGGGTAAGTAAAAAGTCAATGCGGCTGTTTTCACTGCCATATTTCACTTCACTTTGGACTTGCTGATAGCCTGTCAGCTCTTTAATTACTTCAGCGTTAATCGCTTCTTCAACTACTTTATTAGCAACGGCTGTATTTACACAAATAAGCTGTGATAAGTTATTTTGCGTCAGCTCTAATGACTGTGGGTACTTTCGTTTGGTGTTACTGCTGGTGGAATAAAAGGCATTAAAACCAGAGTCAGCACAGCCCGTCATTTTCCCCGTATTAGCACAGTGAGCGGTAAAAGTGCTGCCATCACTGAGCTCTAAATCAGCTAAAAAGCGTTTGTAACGTTTTAATAACGTAGCAGATTGTAATGGCGGGGTGTACTTCATTAATGACTTCCTTATATAACCAGGGTTCAGGTTAAGTAAAATAAGACTTTACGGACTATTTGAGGTTATTTACCGCAAGCAGTTGGGAACTTAAGCGCGCTATAGTAAACTCAACCATACATTTAAGTGCAAGGATATTCTAACATGAGTGAAAAATTTGTTGTTCAATTAAGCGAGCAGTCGGCACCAGGACACTGGGGCGAAAGTGCGTCACTATCTTTTAACGAACACGGCGCAACGGTTCATTTATCTGAGCAAGAAACATTAAAAAACGTGCAAAAAGCAGGTCGTACTATTGCAAGCCAAGGTATTAAAAGTGTTGTGCTTGAAGGCGATGTTTGGTGTACAGAGAGCCAATGGGCATTTTACCAAGGCTTTGTATCACCAAAAGTACTGCACGGTGTTGAGTTTGTTGATAATGCACAATCTGATTTAAAAGAACTTGCTGATTTAAAAGCTTCAGCAACGTGGGCACGTGAAATGGTTAACGGCACCGCCGATGACATTTACCCAGAGAGCCTAGCAGAAAAAGCGGCTGAATTTATTCAATCACTGGCACCAGAGCATGTTAGCTACCAAATAATAAAAGGCGATGCGCTATTAGAGCAGCAATGGATTGGTATTCATGCTGTAGGTCGTGGTAGTGAACGCCCACCTGTATTACTTGAGCTTGATTACAACCCAACTGGCGATGATAACGCACCAGTAAGCGCAGCACTTGTAGGTAAAGGTATTACATTTGACTCAGGTGGTTACTCAATTAAATCTAGCGAAGGCATGTTAGGCATGAAGTGCGACATGGGTGGAGCTGCAACGGTAACTGCAGGTTTAGCGCTGGCCATTAATCGTGGTGTAGAAAAGCGTATTAAGCTGTTTTTATGTTGTGCAGAGAACTTAATTTCCGGCCATGCATACAAACTAGGTGATATTCTTACCTACAAAAATGGCACAACCGTTGAAATTGTAAACACAGATGCTGAAGGCCGTTTAGTATTAGCTGATGGCCTAATGGCGGCAGGTGAGACAGGCGCACCACTTATTATTGATGCAGCAACATTAACGGGCGCAGCCCTTGTTGCCGTTGGTCAAGAATACAACGCGTTATTTGCCCTTGATAAAGAGCTAGTGCGTGAAGTAGAAGACTTTGCATCACAAGAAATGGAAGCCGCTTGGCCATTACCGCTTGAAAAGTGGCATCAACAAAACTGCCCATCACCGTATGCAGATACAGCAAACAGCCGTGCACAAAAAGGCGGTGGCTATGGTGGTGCTTCAAATGCAGCAGGTTTCTTATCTCGCTTTGTGCCAAACGATGGTAAAGGTTGGGTACATATTGATTTAGCGGCTGCATTTAATATGGGTGGCGGCACTAGCCAGTGGGCTTCAGGCGCAACTACTCAAGGTATGCGTACAGTCGCGCGTACCTTGCTTGAAAAGGCTTAATCAACCAAGATTAAGCAATTAGTTAAAAAATAGGTATCTTAGGGTGCCTATTTTTTTATCCGCCATACAAGCAATTTTGTTTTATTTACGGTAAAATCCTTCGCCAATACGTGTTTGGGCATCTATTTCATTTAAACCTCGCTCAAATATTATACATACCACTGGGATCCTTACTATGTCAGAAAAGTGCTATATCACGGCTCAACAATTACTTGAAGATTCATTCCGCGTAGCGGCACAAGTGTATAAAGATGGCTTTCGTCCAGATTTTATTATTGGTATATGGCGCGGTGGTGCTCCAATTGGGATTGCAGTTCAAGAATATTATGATTACAAAGGTATAGAAACCGATCATATTGCGGTGCGTACGTCGTCTTATTACGGTATTGGCAAGCAATCAAAAGAAATCAAAGTACATGGTTTACACTACATTGTTGAAAACGCGAATGCGGGTGATTCATTGTTAATTGTGGATGATGTGTTTGACTCAGGTCGTAGCATTGTAGCGTTAAAAGAGAAGCTTTCTGAGCTAATGCGTTTAAACTTACCACGTGATATTCGTATTGCTTGTCCATACTACAAGCCAAAAAATTCAAAAGTTGATACAGTGCCTGATTACTACATTCATGAATCTGAAGAATGGTTAGTATTCCCGCATGAATTATCAGGGTTAACGCCGGATGAAATTATTGAAGGTAAATCTGATTTAGCTAAAATCCACGATATTTTACTTGAAAAATAAACGTGATTTTGCTCAATAAAAAAGGCCTTAATGGCCTTTTTTATTGTCTTTAAAGCTGTGCAAAGCTATCTACATAGTCACTGAGTTTAGGAATATCGACAGCTTGCAGCCCTTGAGTGCTTCGTTGCACTAGGTTTTTTTCTACTAACTCACTCACTACCCGTCGGTATGCACGTTCAGTGGTTGCAAAGCGCTCTGCTTCTGCATTTACCGTAGGATAAGCACGCAATAAAGTGGGGTTGTTATTCTCCGCACGTAATAAGCAATCTTTAGCAATGTTGTAGCTTAAGGGAAGTAACAGTTTATCTAAGTTAATCTTTTGATTTTCTTGGAACTTAGCGGCAATGGTTTGCGCTGTGTAAAGACTCAGTTCTGGTTTATCGAGCAATAATGAGCGCCAATGCTTTAGCTCAATAAGATTATACGTTACATCACTGAAGCAGGTTACCGTGTAAATGCACGGGTTATTATTCAGTGCTTCAATTTCACCAATTAAGGTGTTGTTACAGTCGAGCTGACCAAGAAGCAGGCGTCGGCCATTCCCCACATCATAACTAAACGATACAGTACCACTTCGCACCAATACCAACTTAGTGAGTGGTTGGTCTTGCTGTATTAATATTTCTTTTTTTGATTGCTGATAACTACTGCCGGCAAATGTCAGCAGCTGTTCAACAAGGTAACTGGAAAAATGGTATTGAAACATCAATCATGCTCTTCGGACAATTGTCCTATTTATTACACCTTAATGACGATAGCATTAAGATTAAGAATTTACGCTAACTTGCCCACGTTGTTATTTATTTAATGGCGTTAAATGGCCTTCATTCTACCGTGTAATGATTAAAAAATTGTGGGTAAAACCAGCATATTTTAAGGTTTTATTGGTAAGTTAGCTTTTTTATTTAAACTGCTGTGCAGCATATTTTAATAATGTACTAAAGTTTAGCTGTTAATATTAACCTAAAGCCTAGGAGAGAACAATTGAGTTGGGAATATTTAGGTTATTTAGCATCCGCTTTATTAGTTATATCCTTGACCATGACCGATGTAACCAAACTACGTTGGTTTAATTTACTGGGCTGTATTGCGTTTACTTTTTACGGTGCAGCAATCGGCTCTGTTCCGGTGGCATTTACTAATGGCTTATTAGCTTTGGTCAATATTTATCACATTATTAAGTTATATCGTCAGTCTAAAGCTGATACAAAAAAGGGTTAACTTTTAAGTTAACCCTTTTTTGTTTTTACTCAGACTTTGCTGAACCTTTTTGGTAACGTAACTTGCCTGCAATCCATGTTTGCAGCACCTGAGTTTTGTAAAGCTGCTCAATAGGCACTTTAAAATAGTCTTGATCAACCAGTATAAAGTCAGCCCATTTACCTTGCTCTAAACTTCCTACTTTAAACTCTTGATGCGCTGCATACGCGCCGCCAAGGGTAAACGCACGCAATGCATCTTCTCTGCTCAATACTTCACTGGCGCGCCAGCCGTTTTCAGGCAGTTGATTATGATCCATGCGCGTTATCGCAGAATACAAACCATCGAACGGGTTCGCCAGTTCGACAGGGTAATCAGACCCCGCCGCAATCGTTGAGCCTTGGTCTAAAAATGTTTGCCAAGCATAAGCGCCTTGAAGTTGCTTATCGGTTAAACGCTGCTCTGCCATATGCATGTCTGATGTGGCATGCACAGGTTGCATAGATGGAATTATTTTCAGGGTTTTAAAGCGTGGAATGTCTGCGGGTGAAACTATTTGTGCATGCTCCATACGATTGCGCAGTAGTATGCCACCGGTTTGTTTAAATACATTTTGATAGGCATCTAGCACAATTTTATTGGCTCTATCGCCAATTGCATGTGTGTTAGCGCTAAAACCGCTTTTAAAGGTTTGGGTAAATAATTGCTCTAGCTTTTGCTGGGTTTCAAGCATTAGGCCAAAGTGATTGGCTCTATCAGCGTATTCTTCAATAAGCGCAGCACCGCGTGACCCTAATGCGCCATCAGCATAAATTTTTACACTGCGGATAGATAAATAGTCTTGTGCATCTTGATAACGACCCGCTTTAAGCATGGCGCTTAAGTCTGGACTTGCTGCACTTAACATCGCTACAATTCTAAGCGGTAATGTGCCTAACTCGGCGCGTTGTTTATAAACTTGCCAAGTGGTTTTATCAATACCTGCATCGTGAGTTGAGGTGATACCTAGGCTTAGTAAGTGTTTACCTGCGGCATCTAATGCATTACTGACAGATTGTGCAGACGTTGCAGGCATATGCTGGGTAACCAAGGTTTCTGCTTTATCAATAAAAATGCCGGTGGGTTTACCAAACTCATCTTTTATAATTTCTCCACCAGTAGGTGATAATGTATCAGCGTTAATATTAGCAAGCTCTAGGGCTTTTGAATTAACCCAAATAGCGTGGCTATCTACTCGCGATAAAATAACAGGGCGATCGTTAACGACTTTGTCTAAATCAGCGGCTGTAGGAAAGCGGGTGTTTGACCACAGTTCTTGATTCCAGCCCCGACCAATGATCCAACCTTCTTTATCTTTAGCAAATTCGCTGAGCTTAGCGGTTATTTCATCTACCGACTTAGCACCGCGCACATCCAGCTGTGACAAGTTCTCACCAAGGCCAATTACATGTCCGTGGGCATCAATGAGCCCTGGGAGTAAAGTTTTACCTTCTGCGTCAATTAGGGTTGCGCCGGGAAAACTATTTTTTAAGCTGTCTGGACCGGTTTTTACAACTTTGCCATCTTTTATGACTAAGGTTGTAAATGTGTTTACTTCGCCGTGGCGCATTTTTCCTTTATACAAAGGTGAGTAGCCATTGGCATTATAAATGACTTTAGTTTGTGCTATTGCCACACTAGATAAGCCGCAAAGGCTTACTAGCAATATCGGTTTTATTAGTTTTTTCAGTTGCATAAGAGGCATGTTGTTATTTTTTGTACTATCACATTAGCAAACTCAAATTTAGAATACCAATATAGCGATTTTTTATTGATGTAATAGCGTACCTATAGTAGGTTAAACAGTGACCGTTTAAAAAATTAAAAATTTAAACTTAACTTTCAAGCATAAGGAAACGCTATGAAACCACTTTACCTCACAATTCCTTTAACATTACTTCTCTGCGCATGTAGTGCAACATCACCTGAGAATGAGACTGTTGAAAAAATAGACTACATTGATTTATCAAGCGCAGAACTTCGTGATTCGGGAAAAGATTACTGGAATATTTTTAAAAGAGTGGAGCCTTTATACCCCATTGAAGCTGCTAAAAAAGGGCTTGCAGGGTGTGTTGAGCTCGTAACTATGATTAATCAGGAAGGAAAGGCGCAAGGCTATAAAATACTTTCTTCATACCCTCAAAAGCTATTTGATAAAGCAGCCGCAAAATCCCTCAATTTATGGAAATGGCTTCCGGCTGAAAATAATAAAAATAAACAACCCATTCTTACGCACATTAGAATGGATTTTATGCTTGAATCTAAAGACGTTAGTAAAAAATATTTGAAAAACTGCCCCCCCACCGAAGAAAAATTTTTGGTAAAAGGAAAAGTATATAAACGTACTTTATAATATATTTTCTTTATTTACTGGCGTACAAGCTGTATTCGCTTAATGACAATTGTGCGTCTTTATCACGGTCATAACTGCCAAAACGTGACCATAAAGCAGGATCACTGGCAGCTTCAGAACGAGTCAAAAAGCCATCTTGGTTGCGGTCAAGTTTTTCAAACTTTTCGGCAATATAACTGCTTGTTGCAAAACTCATACAGCTAAAAACAGTCAGTGTTAGTAAAATAATATTATGAAAAGGCTTCATATAAATGCTCAGTACAGGTTAGTGGTTAAGTAGTTTTTAAACTCAGTTAAAGAAATTCTGTTGTCTTGATTTTCATCCCAATTTGAAAATGAGTTTAATAGCTGAGGCTGAGCAGCAAGCTCGCTGTGGGTTAAATATCCATCATTATTTTTGTCCAAATGGTCAAAGCGTTGCTTTACATCAAGTGCGAATGCACTTTGGCTGATAAAAAGTAAAGCACCAATAAAGGGAAGCAGTATTCTCATAGTTGGCGTTCCAAGGTGTATTTTAATTGCTGCAGTATTGAAAGAAAGCACTTGCCATAATTTAACTCCCAACATTAAATCCGTTTACACACTCCCTCAGGGATTATGGCAAATGCTTTTAACTCTATAATATAAAACTTAACTTGAATCTAAACTTAAGGTTTAAAGTTTTCGAACTCTTTTTTAGAAATCATCTCGTTATTGTCTTTGTCTAAATCAGTAAATTGCTTAAGCAGCTGCTTATCTTGTTTGGCCTCAGTGAGCGATATTTGGCCGTCCATATTTTTGTCTAAATGCATAAAACGTACATTTAACGACGATGCCAATGCCGTCGCGCTAATAGCTAAAAATAGTAGCGAAAAAGCACCAATTAATTGTTTCATAAATATACTCCTTTATTTTACAAACTGTTTAAATTCATCGAACGATAGTTGTCCGTCTTCATTCTTGTCTATTTGTGCAAAATTCTCATGCAGTAATGCATCTTCGCCGGCCTCTGCTTCGCTTAATGTACCGTTGCTGTCTTTATCTAGGCTGTAAAATGCTGTATTCACATCAAGCGCAAATAAATGGCTACTCGTTAAACATAACGCTATTAAGGCAGTAGATTTTAAATAACCTTTAGTCATTCCTTGGCCTTTAAAAATTAATATTTATAAGCGTATTACAATTATAGTGCCATCTTTAATTTTTATTAAAAATCAATGATTTAATTTTTTAACTTGTTTTTAATGAGTAATATTTACCGACGGTTGTGTGTTTTATGCAACATTTTCTTAGTTAGAATTTTTTACTATTTCTAAATCAAGTGTTTAACTTGTCGCAATTGTGCGACATTGCAACGGTTTTACTCTCAAAAATGTATTTGGTTCAGCGAGTGTATAAGTTGAGCGCTTAATAATAGAGCGCTTAAAAGTAGTAAAGGATTAGTGTATGCCTGCAATCATGGCTGAAAAATATAAAGCATTGGTAAACTGGCGTCCTAATTTGATTGGCCAGTTTGTAATGAGTATGCTGTTGTCACTTTTGCCTTTGTCTATTGTGGTTATTGTATTTTTAAATGTATTAAATAAACAATTAGCGGTCACACAGCAAATTGTCAGTAATAACTACCAAGTAACCAAGTCGTTTAATGCACTTAAACAAGAGCTCAATAGTTTAGAAAGGGCAACAAGGCAAAACTGGGTTTTAAAAAGCGATTCACTTGATAAACTTATCGTGGATAAATGGCAGTCATCGCTGGACAATATAAATGAGCTTAAACAGCTTTCTAGCAGCCAACAAAGTACTCAACAATGGCAACGGTTAACAGATACGCTAAAAGCAGCGCATACCAAACTGGTGGTTGAAGCTCGTGAGCAAGCAGAGTTGTTTGTGCCAATTAGTGAAATACTGGCAGATCTAACAATGTGGTTGCGTGAAACCAATGAAGCCAAAATCACTCAAAACCAAATTAAACTGACAAATTTACAAGCCTCCTTTATAAACTGGTTAGTGGCACTTACGCCTTTAACCTTACTTGTTGGCGGTGGGTTTTTATGGCGGATAAGTGGCCGTTTAAAAGGTTTAACCTCCGTTATTGATAAATTAGGCCAAGGAGATTGGCAGCAAAAAATATCAGTGCAGGGATCAGCTGAGCTCATTGAACTAGGTAACAAGTTGCAGTGGGTGCAGGCGCAATTGCATATGCTAGAGCAGCAAAAAGATACGTTTTTACGCCATGTTACTCACGAATTAAAAACGCCTTTGGCCTCTATGGTTGAGGGCACTGAGTTATTAGCCGATGAAATTGTTGGGCCAATTAATAATGAGCAAAAAGCAGTGCTTGAGTTAATTAGTCAATCTATGGTGCGATTACGCACTATGATAGACAGCTTGTTAAGTTATAACGCGATTCGAACTAGTAAAGATAATGTTAGTGAAGTGGAATTTAACCAGCTAATAAAAAAGGTAAGTAATCATTTTGAACATAGGTTAAATGCACGAGAGCAGTCGCTTATTTGGCACAATAGCTTACCGACAGTTGCACTTAATTTACCGAGAGAATTAATTGAAATGATTTTAATTCAGTTAATCTCTAATGGTTTAAAGTTTTCACAGTCAAACCAAGCAGTGTCGATTAGCTTAAGTTTAGAAAGCAATAGCTTAATTATACAGGTCGCTGATGAGGGCTGCGGTATTAAAGAGCATGAAAAAGAATATGTTTTTGGCGCTTTTTATCAAGGTAAACACAGTAAAGAGATTAGTCTTCAAGGCAGTGGTTTAGGCCTTACCATAGTAAAAGAGTCGGTTGAACAGTTACAGGGTAAGTTAACTATTGAGCATAATGAGCCGCAAGGCTGTCGATTTAACATTGTCATCCCCTATAAAAATAAAGGAGTTAAATAATATGTCTGCGCGTTTAATGGCTATTTTATGGCTAACCAGCAGTCTCGTTTTATTATCTGGGTGTGAATTAACCAACACTCAAAGAACAGCTAAACCTAAGTTAATAGCTCAAACTCAGCCCGACAATAAAAGCAACCAGCCCAACCCAAAGCCTCGGCCAAAACTAGATCTAATGTATCCGCCTGCAGCGCAAGTTATTGCATGGCATGCCCATCAGTGTGGTGGCTTCAAATTAACGCCTGACAATAAAACTTACTTAGGGGAGCAAGCACTTAAGGCATTTTTTAATACCGCATGCGTCAACCTTAGTCGCGACCCTGATACTGTTATGAGTCAATTGCTTAAGCTAGATCAGGCTTACTATTGGCCAGACGATATAAAACACTATTTATGGCTGCAAAAGCAGCAGGTGTTAATGCAAATAAATGCCAAAAAACAACAGCAAGCATTAAACGCTGAAATGCAAAAAACCTTATCGTCATTAGCTGCAATTGAACAGCAACTTTTATTACGTGAAGAAACCAAGGAGCAGTAACTATGTCAGTCACACTTCCATCAAGCGCTAAAGTGTTACTCGTTGATGACGATGCCAGCTTACTGCAGTTACTGGCAATTCGAATTCAATCAAAAGGTTATGAAGTAACAACCTGTGATAGTGGCATGAATGCATTACAAATACTTAAAAGCCAAGTATTTGATGCGGTGATCACCGATTTAAGAATGGATGAAATGGATGGAATGGCACTGCATCGGCAGCTGCAAAGCCGCTACCCAGCACTACCTGTAATTATGATGACGGCTCATGGTTCAATTCCTGATGCGGTAGAGGCGACTAAGCAAGGTATTTTTGCCTTTATTACTAAGCCAGTTGATAAAGATGAGCTATTCGATAGCTTAGTTAAAGCCATAGAAATACATGGGGTGAATAATGATGATATTACTCCGCAAAGCAATATTGTTACTCGCAGTGGCGCTATGCTGCATTTGCTAGAGCAAGTTAAATTACTAGGCCCTACTCAGGTAAATGTACTTATTTCTGGTGCTAGTGGTACGGGTAAGGAGCTGCTTGCACAGGCAATTCATCAGCACAGCCATGTTAGTGATGGCCCATTTGTGGCTATTAACTGTGGTGCAGTCCCTGGTGAGTTATTAGAATCGGAGTTATTTGGTCACAAAAAAGGCGCATTTACAGGGGCGGTAAAAGATCACCAAGGCCTTTTTCAGCAAGCGCAAGGGGGGACCTTATTTCTAGATGAAATTGGTGATATGCCGCTAAATTTACAAGTTAAGTTATTACGCGTGCTGCAAGAAAAAACCATTCGCCCAGTCGGTTTTCAAGAAGAAATCCCCATTAATGTGCGAATTGTTTCAGCGACCCATAAAAACTTGCCTGAAGCTATTAGCAATCAAGAGTTTAGAGAAGATTTATATTATCGTTTAAACGTAGTAAACCTCAAACTTCCTCCGCTGCGAGAGCGCCGTGAAGATATTAGCTTATTAGCTAACTTTTTTAGCGCTAATATTGCAAAACGTATGGAGCAAAAAGAAAAACGTTTTGCAAACGATGCCATGCATGCATTGGTAAGGTATGATTGGCCAGGTAATATTCGTCAATTACAAAATGTAGTGGAGCAGGTGGTTGCCTTAACACCAAGTGACGTTATATCTGAACATTTAGTGCTTAGTGCGTTAAATAGCAATGAAAATAACGTTGAGCCACTTTCGCTTAACGACGCTAAAAAAGAGTTTGAGCGAGATTACGTTATCAATACCCTGAAAATGGCAGGGGGTAATGTGGCCGAAGGTGCCAAGCTTGCCAAGCGTAATCGTTCTGATTTTTATAAGCTGATTAAAAAGCATGAAATTGACGTAGATAGCTTAATGTAATTTTAAAAAAGGAAGTGAGCATGCAGTTATTTATGGTGTATTTAGGTGGGCGTATTCAAGGTTGCCACATAGAAATGCACGACGTACGCTTTGTGGTAGGTCAAAACATTGAGCAAACTTATAGCAAGCTTAAAAGTCAGTGGGTAGGCGACAAAAATAGCGTACACATGGATAGCTACATGGCGGTTAATCACATTGATGGTTATAAAGTCGAGGTAGTTGATAGTTATGTAGAGCAAAATAAGCAGCTTTATTTTGTTAACTTAGGTGCTTACAGAAGCGACTCACTAGCAGAGCAACACGACTTTGCTTTGTATGTTGCCAGTAGTAGTGAAGAAGCAAAACAGCGCGCTAAAAATGATTTACTCGCAGGGCTTAGCCATCTACATAAAGATGATTTACATGACGTTGATGATTGCTTTGCTATAGATTTACTCGATAGCCAGCTTAATATTAAACTAACCCCAAGTGGTCAAGCACAAACAATTAAACCTGACTGGTTTGGTTATCATGTATTATAATAAATGAGGATTTATTAAGTTTATTAGGATGTTGTGTGAAAAAGTATGCGTTTATACTTTTGCTAGTTGGCTTAAGTGGCTGTAAATCGCTGTCAGGTTTACCACCCGTTGTTGATTTAAATAAACTGGTAAAGCAAGTAAAAAACGATCCTACTGACGTGGTTGCAATTCACAAGCAAGCACAAAAAACACACCGTTCTATTAAGGCACAGGTTGGTAGCGTAAAACAGCTTTTAGCCGCATTAGAAAGCGTTGTTGGGCGCAAGTGGGGTAAACAAAACACTCAGCAACCTAGTGCCAAAAAATACGTAAAATACAGTAATGATTACCAAGCTCGTGCCATTATTGATTTTGAGCAAGGCACTGTAAAAGTAGAAACCATCGCGTTAAAAAATACAATAAGCTTGTTACAGCAGGCCATTGTTATGACCTTACTGACCTCTAGCGATCCCGATAAAACCGATATTTTTACCAGCGAAGCGCCCATTTTAGAAGGTGAGCCGTTTTTATACCAACAAGTGCTCGATCAAGATAAGTTACCCATAAAATATAGCTGGCGTGCTAATCGATTTGCGCGTTATTTAGTAAATAATAACTTAAAAAAGCAACGTCAATATGGGCACGTTATTTCGTCGGTTAGTTTTGATTTAGTCGAGCAAAATGCCCATTTAAGAAAGCAAAAGTACAGTGCTTATGTGCTGGCGGCTGCAAAAAAATATCAAATATCGGCAGCACTTATTTATGCCATTATTGAAACCGAAAGTAGCTTTAATCCACATGCGGTGAGTTCATCCAATGCCTATGGATTAATGCAAGTGATCCCGGCTACCGCAGGGCGCGATGTATACCAAAAAATAAAAAAAGTATCCGGGCAACCAACCAAAGCTGTATTGTTTAATCCAAAACATAATATTGATATTGGCAGCGCCTATTTAAGTATTTTAAAAAATAACTACTTAAACAAAATTAGTACCGACAAAAGTAAGCACTTTGCCATGATCTCGTCTTATAACGGCGGGGCGGGTAATGTACTGCGCATATTTAATAAAAATAGAAGTGTGGCGTTTTCACAAATAAATCAGCTTACTGCAAGCCAGTTTTATAATATTCTCACCACTAAGCACTCACGTGCAGAATCAAGACGCTATTTATACAAAGTCACTAAAGCAGAAAAAAACTATCAGTAACTTATTTACTCATCATTTTCTTGTTGTTCACTTTTGGCTGCCATTTTAAAGGCTATTATTACTAAGCCAAACATAGCAAATGGAATTGCAGCTAACAAATACTCAACCAAATGGCTATCTTGAAAATTAGCCTGTAGCAAGAAATGCCCTGCAACACACATAATAATAACCACCAAAAGGATGGGCAGTAACATAAGTTCTTTTTTTGCTGAGTGGTTTTTCATTCGCTGTTAGGTATTAAAAAATAATGCGCTATTGTAATGAGCTTAATAAAGCTTGGCAAACAACACAGATTTTTTAATGACTATTAGGTATGATTAACATCAAAGAAAAGCTTAAAAGTAGTGGTTGGGAATAAAGTGCAACAGAGTTTAAAGCAAGTTTACCTAGTGGGTGGAGCAGTGCGAGATAAACTGCTAAACATACAATCAAAAGATAATGACTATGTTGTTATTGGTGAAACGCCAGAGACAATGGAAGCGCTCGGATTTTTACCCATTGGCAGCGATTTTCCGGTTTACTTACACCCAAACACTAAAGAAGAATATGCACTAGGGCGCACTGAGCGTAAAAGTGGTAAAGGTTATACCGGCTTTGTGGTGGATGCCAGCCCAAACGTAACTCTTGAAGAAGATTTAGCACGCCGAGATTTAACCATTAACTCTATGGCACTAGATGAAAACGGCACTATTATTGATCCATTTAATGGTCAAGCTGATTTAAAAAATAAAATACTGCGTCACACCACCCAAGCATTTGTAGAAGACCCTGTTCGGGTATTGCGTATTGCTCGCTTTTTAGCGCGTTATGGTAGCGACTGGTCTATTCATCCAAGTACTACTGCATTAATGCATGAGCTTAAAAATAAAGGCGAGTTGGAACATCTAGTACCAGAGCGAGTCTGGCTTGAAACAGAAAAAGCGCTTGGCGAAAAACACCCTGAGCTTTATTTCCAAGCATTAGATGGGTTAGGTATTTTTCCTGAAATAGAGCAGATGAAAAACACCCCGCAGTCGGCAAATCATCATCCCGAGGGCGATGTGTTTGTCCATACCATGCTAGTGCTTAGACGAGCAGCCGATTTAGGCTTTAACCTAGAAACGCGGTTTGCCGCCTTAACCCATGATTTTGGTAAAGCACTAAGCTATAAAAAACGGGGTAATTTACGTGGCCATGAACGTGAAGGGGTTGCTGTAGTTGAGGCCTTTTGTGAACGTTTAAAAGTGCCTAATCGCTTTCGTGATATAGGCGTGCTTACCAGTGATAACCATACCCTTTGCCACACGCTTGAACAGTTAAGACCGCAAACTATTCATAAATTAATCGTCACTAATTTAAATGCGCTAGTGCATCCAGAGCGTTTTATTGCCTTTACTCAAGCCTGCCAGTGTGATGCACAAGGACGAGGCGAAACGTTGGTGGATAAGCCCTATCCACAAGCCGCTAAATTACGTGCTATTCACAATGAACTACAAAAAATGGATAAAAAACAGATAGTGCAAGACGCGCTTAAAAGCGGCAAAAAGGGCCCCGAAATAGGCGAAACGGTCAAACAGGCAGAAATAGACTGCATTAAAGCGTTTTTAAGCGATGAGCCAAGTACGGTAAGCTAATTAGTGAAGATTAAATTAAGTACCGAGATACGCCTTATACCTTAAGAAGTGGTACTTTTTGAAGGTCGTTTACCTGAGTGTTGTGGTTTAGTTGCTTCAGGCTCAGCGTTTTTATCTGATTTATATAAACTAAAAATAAAGTCGAGCTCTTCTCGTTCAAGTGATGGCAACACGGCAAATCCTACTGCTGAATGAGTTAATATAGCGCCAGAGTATGTGAACCCGACTTAATTAAAAGTGAATGATTACAATTAATTAAATCGCAGTTGCTCATACCTTTAAAGCAACGACAAAACAATCAGTAAACTCCCAAAAAAAGAGTTGGATAACATTCAAAAGCTCATTGTTAGATTAATATCGTAGAATCTAATAAGCTATTTAAGGAAAATCTGTAGCTGTTTCTTACCATCCTTAAATGAGCTCGACATTTGTTGCGGTTTATTTAAGGATGGTAAGGGAGCAATATTTAAAGGCTTTTTTCTATTAAAAGCACCTAACTCATAGCTATTTACTGTTGTTGAGAGCATCTTCAAAGTCTGTAGAGCCAGGAAGATTATTTTAAAGTAAATATTTGCTCTACAGAAATAGCGAAATAAGCCGCTATTTTTAGTGCAATAACCACCGACGGTGTAAAACGCCCGGTTTCTACTGTACTAATAGTTTTTCTAGAAACGCCTATGGCATCCGCTAACTCTTGCTGAGATATTTTATGCTGTAATCGAAGTTTGTGAATATGATTATCTAAATCTTCATTCATAAAGCTCTTCCTTGCCAAGTTGCCACAAAATTAATGTGCCATGTGTAGATGCTGCTAGGCAAAGCAATACTTGAAGTGCATCTGTGGGGTTGAAAGGGGCTATTAATTCCACAAACCACTTACTGTCGCCACTATATGCTAGAAATGCTCCGCCAATTACCATAATGTGACATGTAGCGCGCAGGCTGAGCGAACTAACATAATCCACATACTCGTCGTTAAATTTATATGTCCAGAAACCTAGTTTTGATATGTGCTTAGCAAACTTCATGGATTTAGTACCTAACACAAGAAAATAGATAAAACTCGCAAATAAAGTTAAATCTACTAGCAAATATATAACTGAATCGGTTTTGCTGATTATTGTTGAAAGCAGCTCTGCTAACAAGAAAAACGCTAGAGCAATACTGGCTTTTCCAGTAATTGTTAAATATTGCTGTTCTTGTTCTGGTAGTACTGATATTGATTTTGCCATCTGTTGTATATCCCTTTTTAGTGACGACCAAATAATGTCGCGTTGTGTTTACTCCACTTAAGGTTTTCATGTGATACCTAAACACACCATATGTAACCTTCAGGTATCAATGATACCCAAAGGTTACATAAAGGCAACCTTTTTTTATTTTTTACTTGGGTTAAGTGATTATTGATTCAGTATTAAACTAATTCAGCCAGTAAAAACGCAAACTCGATTTAATTTTTTGGCAAGCCAAATCAGCCTTTCTCATCTACCACACCAAAATATTCCTGCTCAAGCGAAGATATCATCTATTCTACTAGTATGCGTTTAAGGGGAGGTAGGTAAAGTACATATGGTAAGCTTTAAAGTGTACGGTCAGTCTTTGCTTTTTCATCTTTTGCACTATTTAATACCAAGTTAAGAGAGTACTTATTTTTATGGTAAGTTTTTGTATGGTATATGGGTACTAAATCGTTTGATATCTATAGGGTATGTATTTGTAATTTTATACATTGGTCATATTTACTTAATTTTAAAAGTTATCAACTAGTACTGTCATTAAACTTTTGTAAAATAATGTGTTACGTTTTTATGCCCGTTTAACTCACTATTTTTCTGCTTTGCTCGTTGCTTTACTAATGTTTTTAATCGGTAGGTATTAGGCTCTTAGATTTAATTTAATCTTATTAGCCAGCCCCGCTAAATCAAGCTAAAACTAATTAAGACTAAAAAATCATTTAACTAATTTGCTAACGGTAAACTCACTGTAAAAGTGACCCCATTACCTTGCTCATTATTGTGCGCCGTTACTGTGCCTTTGTGGTAATCACACACCAGTCTTACAATATAAAGCCCTAAGCCTAAATGCGGTTGTTGCTGCATTTGTTGGCTGCGCACCGATACCATAGAATCAAAAATATGTTCAGTAAGTCCCTCAGGCAATAAGGTACCTGTATTACTTACCGTTAAGGTTGCTTTGTTTTCATTTTGCTTAAGGCTGACTTCAATTGCTGTGTTAGCTTCACTAAATTCCAAGGCATTATTAATTAGCTTATCGAGCAGTTGCGCTATAAATTCAGGGGCACCTTGCATCAATAGTGTGCTTTGGCAAATGTTGAGTGTAAATAACTGGTTAGGATAAGTAAGTTGGTAGCCCTGCATACAGCCACTAATTACTTTTTGTAAATCAAACTGCTCTGGCTCATTGCTTTGAATGCTTTGCTCAAGGCGGGTTGCCTCGCTCATGGTGGTAATTATTTTTCCTAAGCGCTCAACCCCTTCGCTGGCACGTTCAAGGTATTTTTGACTCAGTTCACTTTGCTGCAAGCTTTGTAAGTTTTCAAGAGATGAACGGACAACCGCAACCGGTGTGCGCAGCTCGTGAGATAAGCGCGACGACATATTTTCTAAATAATCGGTATAGCCACCAAGGCGGCTCACTATATTTGAAAAGCTACGCGATAAATCGCCAATTTCGTCATTGGCATCGCTGTAATTTATATGGCCTGTTACTCGCCCTTGCGCATCAATGGCTTGCTCTGCTGTATCGCGTAGTCGCCTAATACGGCTCGATATACGCGAAGCAAAAAAGAACAAAGTGACTGTGCCAATTAACATGACCGCTAAAATCACATTAAATAGTTTTTCCAGCGATTTATTACGCAGTGTACGCACGCCATTGGTGGTTTCTTCAGCTATAACTGCCCCAATAACTTTATCCTCGATCCAAATAGGATACGCAGCCGATAATATCACCGCTTTATTGTCGGGGGTGAGTCGCCAAGACGAGGCCGGTTGGCCTTTCAGTGCTTTGGCTAAGTGAGCGCCTTGCATTGAAGCTACATCGTGTAAGGTATCTATAAATTCATCTTCAGGACGCGTTAAAATTTTATAATACAAAGGATGTAAATAGGCCTGTTCAAAGCGCTGCCACGCAGTTTTTGGCGCTTGATTTTTTAGCCCATCGGCCCATACGCCATCGGCATTTTGAATACTGCCCGATTGCGCTAATACACGGTGATGATTATCGACCACCCATATGCGACTGCCGCTGTGTCCCATGCCTTTTAATATACGGTTTATTTCAGGGGAGGGCACCAGTACCGAACCTAAATCATTCGGGTTATTTAAGTTCGATGTAGACATAATACTAGGGGTTTGGTTTGGTTGTTTACTATCAACATCGGCAATGGCAAATCCCAGTTTATTGCCAAGCATACTCAAAGGAAAGCGCAGCTCAAGGTTGTAACCTGTTTCAGTTTTTTTAAAGAAACCCTGAATTTTAGTAAAAGGCATTTTACTGTTGGCATCAAATGCGTTGACCCAGCCATCTTGGCGCGGAGCAATAATATAAGTATTAAATTGCCCATCAGGGTTTTTTAGGCCAATTTTTACATAGTCATTATTGGTAATGCTGAGGCTGTTTTTGGCACGGTAAACTAAAGCATCGTCAGTGACGTTAAAGAGCGCATATAAGTAATTATCAAACTTACCCACCATGTGGCTAAATGATAAGTCGCGCAGTTGGTGGTTATCATTGGCTGTTTGTAAGTAGCGTTTATCATAAAGCCAAAACAGCGATTGGTAAGCGTCCCAATCGCTGAGTTTGCCATCGAGCTGAATTGGGCTTTTTAAATTATAAGCATAGAGATCGCGGCCTTTTACAACTTGATCTAAAAAGTTGGTTTGTTCGTCAAATAAAGCGGGGCGTTCGTGCAGGGCTGTTGCCAGTGCGCGTGTAGTGCCTACGAGCGTTTTTTCTTGGCCTTGGCGTAAAAACTTTTCCATTTCCCATACGTACTCGTAGCCTAACCATGGCAACAAAAACAAAAAGCATGAAAGTAGAATAAATTTACTGCGTAGGCCAAATCTCAGCATGTGGGTTGCTCCCACCTGTAACCCATGCCATACACGGTATCAATGCAGTCAAACTGGCTATCGAGTGCTATAAACTTTTTGCGAATGCGTTTTACATGCGAGGTAATGGTGCTGTCATCTACATAAATTTTAGCATCGCTCATTAACTCATTACGGCTTTTAACATGGCCAGGTCGTTGGGCGAGTGAATGCAGCATCCAAAACTCAGTTACGGTTAAATCAACCAACTGTTGCTGCCAAAGCACCTGCATGCGTTGCGTATCGAGTGTTAGTTGACCGCGAATTATTAATGCGTTGGCATCGGCGGGTTGCTCTAATGCTTCCATGCGGCGAAATAACGCACCAATACGCGCGGCTAAATGCGCTAAGCTAATATCTTTGGTTAAGTAGTCATCGGCGCCCATGCGCAGGCCGCATACGGTGTCTATTTCGCTGTCGCGAGCGGTTAAAAAAATAATTGGTAAGGTTTTAGAAAGTGAACGCAGTGTTTGGCACAGTAAAAAGCCGCCATCTATTTCATGGCCTAAGCCAATATCAACAATGGCTAAATCGGGGAGTGCTTCTTTAAAAGCTACTTCTGCTTGAGGGCGGTTTTCATAACCACTTACCTGATAGCCTTGAGCGCTCAGCATTTCTATGTAGTTTTCGCGAATGGCAGTTTCATCTTCAACGATAGCTATTTTTTTCATTTTTTAATTACTCATATTGACTTAGGCGCACTATAGCGAAGTTTTTGCGCTAAGTAAGGTTAAAAACACAATTGCCATTTTTTTGCCACAATTGCTCAGCAGTTTGCCATTTTTACTCCCCTTTATTGCCACTTCATGGTGTTTTAATACAGCTATTGAAATTACCAATACAACGCAAGTGCCAACCAATAGCTTGCCAACCATTATTAATAGTAAGGAATAGATCATGAAGAAAACATTAATCGCACTCACACTTGTTAGCACTTTTTGTACGCCAGTATTTGCTGCGGATACCCCATCAAAAGAAGCAAAAAAAGAAACAATTGTTGGCCTGAGCACTGGTGCCATTATTGGTGGTGTTGTTGGTGGGCCAATCGGCGCGTTTGTAGGCGCATTTGCTGGTGGTTTGATTGGCGATGCCAAGGTAGCTGAGCAAACCATTGCTGAGCAGCAGCAAGCTTTAATTGTAATGGCAGAGAAAACCAACGACTACCAGCATGTACTTAATCATAACAGTCACCTAGAGGCGCAACTTGAACTGCTGGCGCAACAAAATGAGCAATTAACTCAATCGCAGCTTAATAATTTATTGGCAATGACGGTGCAATTTAAAACTGGATCTAGCGATATTGCTCCTCATTTTGCCAAGCAGCTTGATCAATTGGTAGCGTTATTAAAAAGCCAACCGCAACTCGCGCTCGATTTAAGTGGCTTTGCCGATCAGCGTGGTGCAGAGCAAGCAAACTTATTACTTTCAAAAGCCAGAGTAAACGCCGTACAAAGTTACTTAATTAAACAAGGTGTAAGCCATACACGTTTAAGCGCACAAGCATTTGGCGAGCAACAAAGCATAGCAAATAGTAACACCCTTGAAGATAACTTTTTTGACAGACGCGTTACTCTCACTACCCGTGCGCTTAATCAAACGACTGATCAAACAGCAAGCAATTAATCGCAAGGCGTTCGATGGAGTGATTTATGTTGAGTAAACCCACCAAAGTGCTTACCAAGGTAAGCCTTTTTATTTTTATTATTATCGTGCTTTTGGCCAGCTTTAAAAGCCATGCACAGTCGCCAAAACTATCTTTGTTTGATAGCCAAGGAGTGGCGGTTAACCCTGGGGTTATTTTAAAAAGCGATGCAAAAATGACCCTAACAGGGCTAATTAATCATGTTGTAGTAACGCAGCACTACATAAATGAAAACCCTTTTGCCGTAAATGCACGTTATGTATTTCCTTTACCCGATGAAAGCGCCGTGCAAGCAATGACCATGCGCATTGGCGAGCGAGTTATCAAAGGTAAAATAGCAAAAAAACGCCAAGCTGAAAAACAGTACCAAGCTGCCAAAAAAGCAGGCAAACAAGCTTCATTGCTGCGACAGCAGCGTGCAAATATGTTTATTACAAATGTGGCAAATGTAGGGCCAGGAGAAGAAATAGTTATAACGCTTGAGTATCAAGAGATTATTGATTACCAACACGGAACCTTTGCGATTCATTTTCCAACTACAATTACGCCACGCTATCATGCAATAACAGGGGAAGTTAACGATGAACAAGATACACATGCGATAAAAAGCGCTAATGCACCTTCGTTCACTCCACAGGGTTGGTTAAGCCCTGTTTACACAAAACAAACCAATGAGGCGACAAATGCCAGCGATTTAAGCTTAACAATTAACATGGATATAGGCTTAGAATTGGTTGATATAAACGCTAAGTACCATCAAGTTAATATTGAAAACCCTGCATTTGGGCAATACAGCATTGTGCTAAAACCACAGCAAGCCATAAATAGAGACTTTGTACTTGAGTTTAAGCCACTACAAATAGCGCAAGCGCAAGCTGCACTTTTTACTCAGCAAGCACAAAATGGTGAGCAGTATGCGTTAGCAATGCTAATGCCGCCAAGCGATAGCTTTACTCAATCTCAGCGTTTACCGCGTGAAATGGTGTTTGTAGTTGATACCTCGGGATCTATGCATGGGCAGTCTATTGAACAAGCTAAAAAAGCGCTGTTTTACGCATTATCATTATTAGATAGTGATGATAGCTTCAATATTGTCAGTTTTAATAATGAGGTTGCAGCCATGAGTGAAACCCCATTAATTGCCAGTGACTTTAATTTACGTCGCGCAGAGCGTTTTATTTATAACTTACAAGCCGATGGCGGAACTGAAATAAAAGGCGCACTTGATGCAGTACTCGATGGTACGCAGTTTGAAGGGTTTGTACGCCAAGTTGTATTTTTAACCGATGGTAGCGTAAGTAACGAAGATCAGTTATTTAAACATATTGCGTATACCTTAGGTGATAGCCGTTTATTTACTGTGGGCATTGGTAGTGCGCCTAACCGTTATTTTATGCGTCGTGCCGCTGATATAGGCAAGGGAACTTACACCTTTATAAGCAGTGCTCATGATGTGCAGCCGAAAATGCAGCAGTTGTTTGATAAACTTGCTCACCCGGCGATGACTAATTTAGCGTTAACAAATAAAAATGGAGAGAGCTTAGATTTTTGGCCCTCACCTTTGCCGGACCTATATTTTGCTGAGCCCATTATGGTGGCCATTAAATTAGACAATACCGATGCAATTACTTTTACGGGGCAAACGGCGCATGGGGAGTTTAAGGTTAAGCTTAATCCGCAAGCAAGTTCAAAAGCCACGGGAATTGATAAGCTTTGGGCACGTCAAAAAATAAAGTCGTTATTGTTATACAACCAACAAAGTGTTGTAAAACAGCAAGTGCAGCAGCTCGCGCTTGAGCATCAATTACTTAGCCCATTTACTGCGTTTATTGCCATAGAAGAGACCACTATTAAAGAAGTTGCTAAACAAAGCACACAAGTGGCTAATACTATGCCACAAGGAATGAGTATGCGCTTGCCGCAAACTGATGGGCAAAGCAAAATACATATTGTGTTTGGAGCATTACTACTTCTAGGTGGTCTGTTGTTAGTAAGGCGCTGTAAATGAAAAAGTGGCTAAGCATAGGTTTACTTGCCTTAGGGCTGAGCTTGTTTGGCCATGGTGTATACATGCAGGCAAAGGCGTGGCTTGCACAAGTGTTAATAGAGCAAGCTTGGCAAACGACCCTTAAATCGCCCAATAAAAAAATTAAGCCGTGGTTTTATGCTGATAGTTACCCCGTAGCACAAATAATATGGCCAAAGCATAATAAGCGACTAACCGTGCTTGATGGTGCAAGTGGTAGAAATTTAGCGTTTGCGCCGAGCCACTTTTTACCAGCAGGGGATTTAGGTGGGGCTGATTTTGGTAATTCGCAAGGAGCACTTATTGCTGGCCACAACGATACCCACTTTGCGTTTTTAAAAAACGCTAAAGTGGGGGAGCAATTTTCTCTACAACTTAAAAATGGCCAAGTGCAGCATTATTCAGTAACACATGTTGAGGTAATTAATCAGTACAACACCGATTTTTTGCAGCAATCAGGGTTGTATTTATTAACCTGTTACCCTTTTGATTCACTGGCCTCGGGTACCGATTTAAGATGGTTAGTGTCGGCAGAAATATTCTCACCCGAAGTTGAGTTAGGAATATCGACCACTAGTTCTTGATGGCGTTGGCTAATCATTACGCCTATAAACACCACAAATATGCTGATCCACTGGCCAAGAGTTAGTACTTCGTTGAGGATAATGGCTGACAAAATTAAAGTGAAAATAGGGATTAAATTAGAATAAGCCGCGGCGGTTAATACCGACACTTTACTAATCGCATAGTTGTACATGCCGTACCCACCCAAAGTAACACAAGAGCCTAAGTACAAAATGCTCATTAGTGCGGTTAAATCGTGTTGGTTTTCACTGGGTAGGTCAATAAACAGTAAAAACGGAGCAAAAAACAAACTACCACTCACGCCTTGCAGAGCAATCAATGTGAGTGGGGAATAACGGTTAGCTAAATGTTTTATACACACGGTATAAAATGCCGCGCACACCATGGCCATTAATTCTAAAAAATTCCCCAGTAATGGGTTTGGGGCTTGGCTTGAACTCGGTGAGAGCAAGGTCAGTAAAATACTGCCGCCAATACACAGCGTAAAACCCACCACAATAGCTTTACTAATATGCTCTTTGAGCATGAAAAACGCTAAAAATGCCACAATAATGGGTAAACAAGAAACAATCACCCCCGCTTGAGACGCTGAGGTATATTCCATTGCGTGGCCTTCAAATAAAAAGTACAAGCAAGGCTCTGCCAGCGACATGCCTAATAAGTACTTCCAATCGCCTTTTAAATATTCAAAGCGAATTACGTAACGCCATAAACATAACGAAATCAGTAAAGTGGTGAGCATACGTAAAAATATCACCAAGGCAGGGTCATAAATCGCAATCGCGTATTTAAGTGCAATAAAGGAGCTACCCCACAAAAAGGTGGCAATAATTAAACATAAACTGGCAGGCATAAGGCGTAATTTAAACGGTTGAATATAGTGCGATCCTAGCACGCAGAGGGGGTGATTGAATATTTTTTACTTGTTCAAAAATACCGAACTGGTATAAATAAATTCATCATTTATTGCGCAAAGTAAAAAACATGCAAAGGGATCAGGTCGTAGTTGTAAAGCTAGGTACAAGCGTACTCACTGGCGGTACCGATAAGTTAGACAAAGCACATATGGTGGAACTTGTTCGCCAATGCTGTGAGCTAAAAAAGCAAGGTCATCACGTTATTTTGGTATCAAGCGGTGCGGTTGCCGCAGGTCGCGAACAGCTATTAAAACCCTGTGGGCGCACATTAATAGACAAACAAATGTTGGCCGCCATTGGACAGGGGCAACTCATTCATATTTGGCAAAGTTTATTTGCGTTATATGGCGTTAACGTCGGGCAAATGCTACTAACGCGCGCGGATGTTGACGACAGAGAGCGTTATTTAAATGCCCGCGATACCCTCAATGCCTTATTAAATTATGATGTAGTGCCGATCATTAATGAAAATGACGCAGTTGCTACTAGCGAAATAAAAGTAGGTGACAACGATAACTTGTCGGCATTGGTGGCTATTTTAGCCAATGCCGACAAGTTACTGCTACTGACCGACCAACAAGGGTTATTTACCAGCGATCCCCGCACCGACATTAACGCCACCTTGATTGACGAAGTTACTCATATTAATGATGAGTTACGCCAACTTGCGGGTGGCAGCGGTACAAACCTAGGCACAGGGGGTATGGCAACCAAACTACAGGCAGCAGATATTGCCAGAAGAGCTGGGGTTGAGGTGATTATTGCCAAAGGCGCTGATGAAAACGTGATTTTAAAATGCATGAGCGAACAACTGCCAGGCACCCGTTTTTTAAAACTTACCGCGCCTAAAGATGGCCGAAAAAAATGGTTATTGGCAGGGCCTAAAAGTAGTGGCCAAATTTTAATTGATGCCGGTGCGGTGCATGCATTGCAATCTAAGGGGGCTAGTTTACTTGCTAAAGGCATTACGCGTGCAATAGGTGAATTTGAACGTGGAGATTTAATTAACTTAATTGATGTAAACGAGCAAATTATTGCACGCGGGTTAACTCGCTTTAGTCATCTTGAAATCGATAAAATAAAAGGCGCACACTCTAATCAAATCAGCCATTTACTTGATTACGATAGCGGCGTGGAAGTGCTACACAGAGATGATATGGTGGTGTTGTAATTAAGCACTTTTTTAACGATATAGCGCAACGTATAATCCGCTTATAGTGTTGCGCTTTTTTGTGTTAAAATCTTGCACCTTAAATTTGTTGTAAAGAGTATTGAAGATGAAATTAGTTCGCTGGGTTTTAGGTTGTATCATCTTATTTTTTAATTTTGTTTTTACGCCGCGTAGCAAAAAACGTGATCTGCAAGAGCAAACTAAGCTTGATCAGCAAACCGCACAATTTAAGCTCTATCAATTCAAAGCATGCCCTTTTTGTGTAAAAGTGCGCCGTTCAATTAAGCGTGAAGGCTTAAAAATTGAAACACGCGATGCAAAAAATGATGAGCAATACCGCCAAGAGCTATTAGAGCAAGGCGGAAAAGTTAAAGTACCTTGTTTACGTATTGAGCAAGATGGCCAAGTTAAATGGCTTTATGAATCAAACGATATTATTGCTTACTTAAACAAAGTAGCCGCTTAAAATATTTATTGGTATTTCATACCATCTCACTTATTAAAAGAGACATTACCATGACAATTCGTACCCGTGTTGCTCCGTCGCCAACTGGTGACCCGCATCTTGGCACCGCTTACATTGCCTTATTTAACTACTGTTTTGCTAAACAGCAAGGCGGTGAATTTGTACTTCGTATTGAAGATACTGACCAAGTTCGCAGCACACCTGAATCTGAACAAGCCATCATGGATAGCTTACGCTGGTTAGGCCTTGAATGGGATCATGGTCCTGATGTAGGTGGTGAGTTTGGTCCATACCGTCAATCTGAGCGCAGTGATTTATATAAAAAATACGCTCATCAGTTAGTTGAAGACGGCAAAGCATTCTACTGTTTCGCAACCAGCGAAGAACTGGACCAAATGCGTGAAGAACAAATGGCCGAAGGTCTGCGTCCTAAATACGATGGTCGTGGCTTAAACCATACAGAAGACGAAATTAAAGCAAACTTAGCAGCGGGTAAACCTTACGTTATTCGTATGAAAATCCCAAGTGAAGGTACGTTTAAGTTTAACGATTACCTACGCGACGAAATTGAGATCCCGTGGGAAAACGTAGACATGCAAGTGCTATTAAAAGCGGATGGTTTTCCAACGTACTTTTTAGCTAACGTGGTGGATGATCACCATATGCAAATTAGCCACATTTTCCGTGGTGAAGAGTGGATAAACTCAGCGCCTAAGCTATTAAAACTGTATGAAGATTTTGGTTGGGAAGCACCGGTACTAGGTCACTTACCATTATTGCGTAATCCAGATAAATCAAAACTGTCTAAGCGTAAAAACCCAACGTCTATTAATTACTACAAAGAAATGGGTTACCTACCAGAAGCGGTACTAAACTACTTAGGCCGTATGGGTTGGTCAATGCCTGATGAGCGTGAAAAGTTCACCCTTAATGAAATGATTGAACATTTTGACATGAAGCGTGTATCGCTTGGTGGCCCAGTATTCGACGTAGACAAGTTAAGCTGGTTAAACGGTATGTGGATCCGCGAAAACTTAACTGATGCAGAGCTAATGCAGCGTTTTGTTGACTGGAAATTTAATGGCGACATGCTGGCTAAAGTCTTACCTGAAGCTAAAACGCGTATTAATACGCTCTCTGACATGGTTGATTTAGCAGGGCACTTTGTAGGCGGCATCCCGACTTACGACCCAGCGCTATTAACAGCCGGTAAAGCTGACGAAGATGTTATTCGCCAAGCATTACAATTTTTTGTATGGCAGCTAGAAGGCTTACGTAGCTTTGAAAAGCCTGCTATTTTTGCAATTGCAAAAGAAGTAGCCACCTTCCACGAGCTTAAAATTAAAGATTTCTTAGAGCCTATATTTGTGGCTATTACCGGCAAAACATCGTCTACCTCGGTATTAGATGCAATGGAGATTTTAGGGTCTGACCTATCGCGTGCACGTTTACGTGTTGCGCTTGCCCATTTAGGTATTTCTAAAAAGCAGGCTAAAAAGATAGAACGCGCATACCGTGATTATCCAAGTGCGTAATCGCGTATACAGATTCAAAAGCCGCTTTATTTAAGCGGCTTTTTTGTACCCGTAGTTTTAAGATGGTGTTGCCAGCATAGGGTAAGTAAATAAGAAAAAGTGAAACACATTAACGAGCCAATGACATAAAATGGCCCATTCTAATCGGCTAGTTTTATAGTAAATATAGCCATAACCAAAACCTGCAACGGCCGCCACAAGCATATAATGAGTACCCGCTGAAAAGTGTGCCAGTGAGAATACACAAGTGCTGATCACCGGTGCCAGTAATGCAAACCTGCTCGGGGTTATTAGTTTTGAAAGCTTAGTTTGTATCACTCCCCTAAATAATGCCTCTTCTGCAACGCAGGTAAAAAGTAGGTTGATGGCTATAAATAACAACCAAAATTCAGGTACTTTTGGCGCAAATTCAACAAGGTTTAACGTTAAAGCAGTTATGAGCGCCGCTAAAATAGTGATAATTATGATTAAAGCAGGGTAGCCGATAGTTACTGGCTTTGCCGTTTTATTTTTTTCAAAAACATAAGCGGCCAGCATTAAACCCGCTAATGCTTTATCAAAATTAGCATACAAGGTGAATGCAATTGCGTTACTGGTGATTTGTTCATTAACAACAATAGGCAGGTTATTAAAACCCGCAAACCAATGTAAGGCCAACCCGAGTGAGGCTGTTATAAATAAAGACGTTAGAACATTACGTTTTAACGCTGAGGTTGCCAATAGCGTAAAGTGAAACAATCCCACATAAACAGCTATAACAGCAACCGCGTTTAAATTTATATATTCTTGATAATAGGCGCTAATAACACTTAGCAGCAATAAGTATTGCCATAATGGTTGGCGAAATACAGTGAGTTTACACTGCGGGAAAACACATAAAATAGCGGCAGCTAAAAAGTAAAAAGTCATTGGCAAATACTGCTTGTTGTTTGATAGAGGAAATGAGAGAAAACGAATCACATAGCGTTATAGTCTCAATTAGATAATTTTGAGCTATTAATAATTATAGGCTTGTCCGGTACAAGTAACGGCTAAATCACAATTGTAGCGGGATACTGATTGGCATTGCTCCAGTGTAAATGCATTGCCACCTAAATAAAGCACATCGTTTTTAAGGGATTCTATAGCTTGTGATTTCAAACGGTTATAGCTAATTGAGGATGTTCGCGTATCATCTGATACATCGCAGCTTTCGCCTTTTATTCCACCAAGAGGGCTTGCACCTCTATCGAGAGCGTCCTGAACACTGTAAAACTGCTCTAGACCACGTTTTTTAGTGTGGCTTGAAACGTGTTCTGATAAAACCTCGTCGTCGATATTGGTTGTGTAAGTAATGTTATTACAGCCAGTTAATAATGAAACCGCGCATATTAATAAAGAAAAATACTTCATTAGTTAATCCCTTAAACTCGTATTTGCCTAATTTACTTAGTTAATTAGCGAGTTGCAAATTATCATTTTTCGCCTTTATTAAACAGATTCGACCTCTCAAGATTTTTTTTCTGGTAGTATAGCTAGGTTATAAGCAGTTTAAGCAGTGAACACACTATGTTAAGTCCTTACTATCAGCAGCATGCTGATTATGTTTTAATTTCTCGTGAGCAAGGTTGTCGCTTTGCTAAATGTGTAGCCGACGACTACAACCCGCTTCATGATAAAGACGCTAAAAAGTTTTGCGCACCAGGAGACTTACTTTTTTCTCTAGTGTTAGACCGCTATGGCATTAGTGAGCGAATGGAGTTTACCTTTGCCGGTATGGTTGATGAAAATACCAAGCTAAATTTTCCAGAACAACCTGGAGAAGAGTTTGATGTAAACCATGGCGAAAAAGTAATTTTAAAGGTTAAACGCGACGGTAAAACCAGTAAATGCCCAACACTTACAAACAGTTTAATAAAAAATTATGTTGAGTTTTCAGGTGCTGCGTTCCCGCATGTAATTATTCCTTTAATGGGCAAGCAAGAGGTAATGATAAATCCTGCGCGGCCTATGATTATTTATGAATCAATGATAATTAATCTTAATAACATTGATATTAAATCACCGACCCTTGAGTTTGCAGAGCCAAGCTTTGAATACGCTGGTAAACGCGGCAAAATAACCTTGCGCTTTAATTTATTAGAAAACGGCGAAAAGGTGGGTTTTGGTGAAAAACACATGGTGGTATCGGGTATTCGTGAATACTGTCAAAGCACCGTAGATGATTTAATTGCATTTTATAATGAGCGTAAAGCCACATTAAAACCAGCTTAAATATTTCATTTTACTTAGGCGCTATTTAGCGCCTTTTTTATTACTTAAGCTCAGGTATAATAGCGTTCTTTGTTATTTTAAAGCCAAGCTTATGTCTGCCACATCGTTCTCATCACTAGCCCTAGACCCGTTACTATTAACGGCAATAGAGCAAAATAATTACACTACGCCTACCGCCATTCAGCACAAAACGATACCGCCAATTTTAGCGGGCAAAGACGTTATGGGTAGCGCTCAAACTGGTACTGGTAAAACAGCCGCGTTTGTTTTGCCGCTTTTACATAAGCTTTTAAATACCACTAAAAAAGACGAACCAGGCATTGCTCGTGTGGTTATTTTAACGCCCACTAGGGAGCTTGCTCAGCAAGTATTTGCAAGCTTTGAAAAATACGCACAAGGTACAGATATAAAAGGTGCACTTGCCTATGGTGGCGCAAGCATTGGCCCACAAATCAAAGCTCTTAAAACAGCGCAAGTAATAGTGGCAACGCCAGGGCGCTTACTTGATCATATAGTGAAGGGCAGTGTGGTGCTTTCAAGCGTGGATTCTTTGGTATTTGATGAAGCAGACCGTATGCTTGATATGGGTTTTATTGACGAAATTAGACGAATACTGCGTCATATCCCAGGCGATCGTCAAACCTTACTGTTTTCTGCGACCTTTGATGACAGTGTTTTTGAGCTAAGTAAAAAATTACTTAAAGACCCAGAGCTTATTGAAGTCGATAAGCGCAACTCTGCTGCTGTAGAGGTTGAACAAGTTATTTACGCAGTAGATGAAGACAGAAAACGCGAACTGGTATCGCACATGATTGGCATGAAAAACTGGCGCCAAGTGCTTATATTCACCCGCACAAAACAAATGGCCGATAAGCTAGCCAAAGAAATGTGTAAAGATGGTTTAAAAACCGAATCTATTCATGGTGATAAATCGCAAGGTGCTCGCGATCGCGCATTACAAAACTTTAAAGAGGGCAGTACGCGTGTTTTAGTAGCCACCGATGTAGCGGCGCGCGGTTTAGACATACCGGCACTTAAATACGTAATTAACTTTGAATTGCCATACATAGCTGAAGACTATGTGCATCGTATTGGCCGTACAGGGCGTGCAGGCGAGCAAGGCCTTGCTATGTCGCTAGTGAGTTTAGATGAGCAATGGCTGCTTGAAGAAATTGAAGTGCTGCTTGATACCCGCTTAACACCACAATGGCTTGAAGGCTATGAACCTGATTTAAATAAGCCGCCTAAAGATAACCGCAAAAACACTAACAAAGCGCGTAAAGATCGCGATAAAAAACGTATTACAGGCCAAAGAGCACCAAATAGAAGACGTAAATAAAAGCGTTCAGTTTTTAGCTATCAGCTGTCAGTAAAAAAGAGCCCAACACGGCGTTAAATTTAGCGCCGTGGTTTGCTGCATATTCTTAATTCACTACCTCTCCCTGTTAGTTCTTTTTAGCACACAGCTTAAGTATTAAGTCATTGTATTGTTTACATGTAATCAATAAAGTGTAATTATTTTGTCGAGAATGAAATCAGGTGATTGAAGCGAAAAATATAAAAAGGAAGTGAAATTGGATTATCTCAATTGGTTGAAAAAGGAATACGCTGAGCTAGGTAATGTGTCAGACGAAACTATTAATGCTCATATAAACTCAGCAAAAATGGACTCTCAGCTATTCAGAGAGTTTATCAAAGTCTTAGGGTTTTTAATTTTTGTGGTTCCATTCAATTTGTATCTATCTATTTCAGGGGTGGTCATTTTTAATAGTATTTACTATTGGCTTATTGTGATCTTTTCGAGTTTTATTGGAGTTCTTGTTGCATTATATTGCGAGCAAACCTTAATTAAGAAACAGCTAAAAAAAACAATCCGCGATAAACACAGTAATAAAATATAAATTTAAAAAGAAATTGACCGGCTAATTACATTATAAAAATAAAAAGGCAAGCCATATAGGTGTAGTAGCTCATATCTGATCTTACAGCTGAGGAGAATTAGTTTAGACTTCACCTGACAAGCTGCTATGAGCGCATATTGTTCTATTTAACTTTACCTAAAAACTTTAGAAAACATAGTTATAGTAATACCTTAGGTTATTTGTTAAAACTATATAATGTAGAAAAATGAGCGTGGAGTCGGCAGAAATATGCGCGATGAGCGCACTATTAAATTGTTAGGCTTCAAGGAGTATATATGGAATTTCCAGGTGAAAAATTAGTTATAAAGATGTGGGAAACTCTCGCCGAAAAAGGAATTGGTTCAGCTCTACAACCTTGGCATGAAAAACGATTAGGTGAAGCTAAAAATCAAGTTAGAAGAAACGAAATAATAATGTTAGCTGAAGCTGAAAAGTTAGCAGCTGATATAAAGGCTGGAAAAAATATACCAATTGATGTGTCTACTCCCTTAATTGGTGGATCTGCACAAAATAGAATAGAACCAACTATTGGTCTTCCTGATCTAGCAATAACAGCAGCTAATATCGATATTTCTGAATCCATTAGAAAAGAAGTAAATGTAAGTAGAGCAGTTCTTGCGGCTGAGAATATATTAGCTAGCGAAGTTCAGGAGCCTCCAGTACAAGATGTAGAAGATGATTGGTTATATTCATGGCGGGAAAATGCGGGTCGTGTTTCTTCTGAAGAACTTCAAGATCTTTGGGGACGAATTCTAGCAGGAGAAATTAAGAACCCCGGTAGCTACTCATTTAGAACTATGGAATTTTTGAAAGGCTTGTCCAAAGATGAAGCAGAATTAATTAGTAAGGTTGCAAAATTTGTTGTGGCTGGTTCAATATTTAGAGATAAAGATTCATTTCTAGAACAAAGTGGTATTAGCTTTAATACGTTATTGTTTTTACAAGAGATTGGGATTGTCTCCGGCGTAGAATCTGTTGGCTTATCTGTAACATGGAATTCAACATCCCCTACAAATTATATAAAAGCATTAATTTCTAATAATAAAGTAATTTTATTAGAACATGACGACATTGATAAAAAAGCAGATGCTGCTATATACCAACTAACTAGTGTTGGTAGACAGATTTTAGCTTTAGCTTCATTTGGTTCGCAAGATGATTATTTATTATCAATTGCGCAAGATTATGTAAAAAAAGGTTTTAAAGTAAAACTGGGAGATTGGAAACCACTAACCGCAACACAAGGACACATATTAAATCCTCAAGCAATTGAAGCCTAACAAGCTGTTAAACAAGGACAAAATACAGTTGGCTTTTTGTTCACTCCGTTCACTTATTTTAGCCAACTATATTTTGCCTGTTAACAGGGCGTTACCAATGACCGCCCATGGCACTCAGCCGATAGTCGGTATAGAGTGGTTTAACTTACAGTATAAAGCAGTTATATATCGCTAACGTGGCAAATTAGATTGTTTCTGGTAAATTCATCATTTTTGTCGGATGGCGTGGCTCCGCCACTTATCCGACCTACGTCAAAATGTAGGTTGGTTAAGCCGAAGGCGCCACCCAACAGGCTTTCAAATTCACTTTTTATCCGCTCATGGCACAAATGCGACTGTTAGATTTGATAAAGTCCTACAGTTCAAACCTGATAGATCAAGTTAGTACTTATTAAAATAAACGAAGCTAACGACTTGAACCGGCTTATTTTATGTAGCTTATCATTCTGCCCGAACCCCGAGCCCCGAGCCCCGAGCCCCGAACCCCGAACCCCGAACCCCGAACCCCGAACCCCGAACCCCGAACCCCGAACCCCGAACCCCGAACCTCGAACCCCGCAATTAAGCTATTAGCTTCTCCGCAAGGTTGAGTTCCATTGTGGCTTTTAGCAATCGGTATAAGTTAATAGACGCGTCTATTTCTTCTTTACGATTGGTTAAGCTTTCAATATTTAAACCCAGCGGCACACCTAAGTGCGCACAGCTTTTTAAAATTGAATCGAGATTTTCGCGACAAATACGCACCGATTCGCTTAATGTATTTTCCGAATCAAGCATGCGCCATTTAGTTGCCTCTGGCACTGAGATACCTAGCCATTGCATAAACTCTAAGGTTTTTTCACCACCACAAGGCGTAAAGGTTAATATAATCCGATTAGGTGTCAGGCCTTGT
Organism: Pseudoalteromonas sp. DL-6; assembly: GCF_004328665.1. Classification (NCBI taxonomy): domain Bacteria; kingdom Pseudomonadati; phylum Pseudomonadota; class Gammaproteobacteria; order Alteromonadales; family Pseudoalteromonadaceae; genus Pseudoalteromonas; species Pseudoalteromonas sp. DL-6. Next base: position 2,607,771 of record NZ_CP019770.1, on the reverse strand, counting down.
GCTTTGCATGTGCGCGCATAACTGGTTATTAAATCTATGGTTGCTTGTGCATTGTAAACGGCTTGAGAGATAAAAAACTGGCATCCTTGTGCTGTTTTTTCTATTAAGCGTTGGTGCTCGTTGCGCTTATTGGCATGGCGCTCAGCAATGGTTACGCCACCTAAAAAGAAGTCTTCAGACTGCTCTGCCAGTGTTTTATAGGCATTCGGTAAGCTCAGCTTTATATCACCCGCTGATGAAGGGCTGCCCACTAACACCACGTTTTTTAAATCGTAGTCATTTTTAGTTTCATCTAACCACGCTTTAAACTCACTCACACCGCGCTGAGCTACACTTTTATAAGTAATTACATCAAGATCAGATAAGCCTCGTAAGAGTTGACTGTACTCGCGCGGATCAACTGTTTGCTTAAACGCAAATGGACGCGCTTGCTCTGTACGGCTGCTTTCATCTTGAATGTCATAAATAATCACACCGTCATATTCAATTTCGTGTAAACGGCCTAATAATTTTTCGGCAATGACTTTTAATTGCGCTTTATCAGTCCCAATTTTTGGCGGTGTTGTGCCAATTAGGTAAACACCTTGGTTGGTGTCCTGTATTTTTTCTTGAAGTGATAAAGCCATAATCCCCATTCCAGCTTAATTTGTGATGATAGATTTAATATAGCAGCCATTTAGACGTCTAGATAGATTTATTTATTGAAAGTTTCTCAATTAACGTGAATTATTTTCATAGTTAAACCAAGTTACCAGCAATAACTGACACAGTTGTTTACATAATTAATAGGCTTAGGGCTCTTATATTTAACTACTTTACGGCATACTTAGTTTGGTAAATGTTTTAATACAACAACAAATTTGCTCGATTTAAAAAGGGATAACAATGAAATTTAAATTACTGGCAACTAGCCTAGCGGTATCGCTGGCCTTAACCGGTTGTGCTATGCAGCAAAGTCAAAACACGCAAACAGCAGCTCAACAAGAACAAGTTAATAAAGCAGATGAGCGTGTTTTTTCACAAGATTACCTAATAGAAGAGCTAGATAACGGCTTGCGCGTTATGGTAGTTAAAACCGATTACCCAGATGTAGTATCGCTACAAATACCGGTATCTGTTGGCTCGCGTAATGAAGTGGAAGCGGGTAAAACTGGTTTTGCTCACTTTTTTGAACATATGATGTTTAAAGGCTCTGAAAAGTTTCCGCAAGATGTGTATTCAGATATTTTAAAAAATTCAGGGGTTGATAACCGTGCCTACACAACTAACGATTACACTAACTACCACTTAAATTTTTCAAAACAACACCTTGATAAAGTGCTCGAGATTGAAGCTGATATTTTTCAAAACTTAAGCTACACCGAAGAACAATTTAGAACGGAAGCGCTAACGGTTAAAGGCGAGTACTTAAAAAATAACGCCAGTCCAATTCGTAAATTATTAAGTGCGGTACGCCAAGAAGCGTTCGAAAAACATACCTATAAACACACTACAATGGGCTTTTTTGAAGACATTGAAGCTATGCCAGATCAAATGGCCTACGGTAAAGAGTTTTTTGATAAGTTTTATAAGCCTGAATATGTATCGCTTGTGATTGTTGGTGATGTTGATCCAAAAGAGACCATGGCGATGGTTAAAAAACACTGGGGTAACTGGCAAAAAGGCGACTATGTTGCTGATATTCCAAAAGAGCCAACTCAGCAAGCGCCAAAATATGTGCATGAGCAAAACGAAGGGTTACCAGGTCATTGGTTACTTGTGTCGTATAAAGGGGCCGCATGGGAGCCACAGAAAAAAGACCGAGCCGCATTAGATTTACTGTCGCAGCTTTATTTTTCTAGCAATTCAGATATTTACCAAGAGCTGGTAGTAGAAAAGCAAATCGCGAGTCAAATGTTTACCTATAACCCAGAGACAAAAGATCCAGGGTTACTGCATGTATTTGTAAAAGTTGAAAATGCCGATGATTTAGCCACAGTGCGTGATGCTATAAACCGTACGTATGCCAAAGCGCGTACCGAGTTGGTTGATAGCCAAAAACTCAGCGATTTAAAGTCTAATCTTAAATACAGCTTTATAAATGGTTTAGATTCATCGCAAGCAATTGCCTCTACACTTGCCAGCTATATGCATTTTGAGCGCGATCCTGAGGTGATTAACCAGCTGTATAAATCGGCAGACAATATCACTAGCGAAGATATTAGAGCCGTTGCAAATAAGTATTTTGTTGATAATGCCCGCACCACAATTACTATGTCGGCACTTGATAAAGCCCCAGGTTTTGAACAAGAAAGCGACTTAGATGCATTGGTAGCTAAGTATCAGCAAGCACCGAGTAAGCCTATCTTTAAAGTGCTGGATAAAACTAATAGCTCGCCGTTAATCGATATTAACTTATTATTTAATACCGGTGCCGCTGCCGATCCGCAGGGTAAAAAAGGGGTTGCAGCACTGACTGCCGCAATGCTGGCGCAAGGTGGCTCAACCTCAATGAGTTACAAAGATATTAAAAAGGCAATGTACCCACTGGCGGGTAGCTTTGGTTATCAAATAGATAAAGAAATGCTGTCGTTCCAAGGGCGTATTCATAAAGATAATGCAGCTCAGTGGTATGCCTTAGTGAGTGAGCAGCTGTTAAACCCAGGCTTTAGAGAAGATGACTTTAAACGTCTGAAAAAAGAAATGATCGATGGCATTAAGTCGGGTTTAAAAGCCTCTAATGATGAAGAGTTGGGTAAAGAAGTGCTCTACAGTGTGCTTTATAAGGGGCACCCTTATGAAAGCTATAACTACGGTGACTTATCAGATTTAGAAGCGCTCACTCTTGATGATGTTAAAGCGTTTTATAATGCTGAACTTACACAAGCTAAACTTACTGTGGGTTTAATTGGTGCTGTGCCTGAAAAACTTAAAGCACAAATGTTAGCTGACTTGGCGACACTTCCAAAAGGCGAACAAAGCCGCTTAACAATCCCTGATGCGCCAGAGCTTAAAGGTCATCATGCAACGATTGTTGAAAAGTCAGCGCAATCAACGGCTGTGTCGTTCGGGTTCCCTATTGATACCATTCGTAGCAGCGAAGACTGGACCGCATTGTGGCTAGTGCGTTCGTACTTTGGTGAGCATCGCAGTTCTAACAGTTACTTGTACGAACGTATTCGTCAAACGCGTGGTATGAATTACGGTGATTACGCCTACATTGAATACTTCCCTAGAGGTATGTTTCAAACTAAACCTGATGCAAACTTAGGGCGCTCTGAGCAAATATTCCAAGTGTGGCTGCGTCCACTGCGCTCAAACAACGATGCGCATTTTGCAACCCGTACCGCATTATTTGAGCTAGATAAGCTAATTAAAAATGGTATGACTGAGGCAGATTTTGAAGCTACACGTAACTTTTTAATTAACTTTGTGCCACAAATGGTTGCTAGTCAAAATCGCCAGTTAGGTTATGCGCTAGATAGCGAGTTTTATAACACCGATAGTTTTGTAAACTATGTAACAAACAAGCTTAAAACATTGACTGTTGGCGATGTAAATCGAGTGATTAAAGACAACCTACAAACTGAGAATATTCACTATGTGTTTGTTACCGGTGATGGTGAAGATATGCAAAAACGTTTAGCAACTATGCAAACCTCGCCTATGGTGTATAACACCGATAAGCCTGCCGAATTAGTGGCTGAAGATAGGGTAATTGCTGATTACAAACTGGCAATACCAGCGAAAAATATTGAAGTAGTGAAGGTGGATAAAGTATTTCAATAATTTAAGTTCTTAAGTATTAAAAAATGCCCCTGTGCCGTAAGCATTGGGGCATTTTTATTGCTTTACTGCAGTAATGTTAGTTACTAATTAATAGTACTGAGGCTGCACCAAGAGCAAAACTAATAACAGAGCTAATAACTAAACCAGCAATAAAACTTTTAGATGGGCTGTTATTGGCATCATTTTGGTTGTTTTCATCAAGCTTAATAAGCTCACCTTGGCGTACTTCAAATACCGCACATAAGGCCATGGTGGTTTCTTTTGAGGCTGCACCTTCTTTTTCTACCCGTTGAATAGTTCGTAAGCTTACATCGCAGGCATCGGCAAGCTGTTGTTGTGTCCAATCGAATGTGTGCCTAAGCGACTTTACCGTTGTAGGGTTTAATTGCATGTTAAAGTTTCCCTACAATTAGCTCTACGACTGTTGCTGTGGTATAGCCAAATACTGCACCACCTAACGCGCAGCCTAGAATAAAAAAAGCCGCTTTTTTAGGATCGCTAGGAAGACTACTTTGAACTTGCTTGGCAAGCACTTCTTGATCTTTGTAAAGAGTGCATTCAAGTCGCCCTGTCAGTATGTTGAGCATGTCAAATTTCACTTGGTACTGCGAATTTTCAAATTCAAATTTGTGTGAGCTTTTTATATTAACACTGCGTCTGCTGCTAACTAAGTCATCGTTAATATAGACTTCTTCTTTACCTGTAAAGTAGCTTCCAAAACAGGCTATTTGGTTATCGCCATCTTGAAAGTAAAATTTATAGCCTAATTTTTTTGTATTTAATATGTCGTTTTTCATCATCGTTATCCTTGTTGAGTTGATGATGCTAATTTAGCGTTTATTATTATTTTTTACGCCGTCAGCAGTACGCCAGTGGCTATTTTGGCACATGACACACGTGCTGTCATATGTTGTTATTTACTGATTTTTATTAACTTATTTTATTTTTTCATAAATGCTTAAACCTGCCTAGCTGTCATATGACATGACTTGAAAAAAGTAATATAAACCTGAAACTTAGCTGGTTATATCTAATAACTAGAACAAATAACAAAGGGATTAACACCTAGGCGGCTAAATCCGTTAGAATTGGCGATAGGCTCTTTGTACTAATCTTAAGGCATTATTATGCGTCATGAAATTTGGCAACAGCTTCGTAGTGAAGCAAATGAAGTAGTAACTCGTGAACCCCTTTTAGCGAGCCATGTGTATTCGTGTATTTTAAATCATGAGTGCTTAGGGTCGGCATTGAGTTTTATTGTTGCTAATAAACTAGCTGATGCTGTGGTTTCTGCTTTTACAATCCGTGAGTTGTTTGACCAAGCTTTTGTAAAGTGTGACCGCATGCTGACACATGTTGCTCATGATATTAAAGCAGTAAAAGATCGTGACCCTGCAGCCGAAACCTACCTTACTGTGATTTTAAATTTAAAAGGGTTTCACGCGATTCAAGCACACCGTTTAGCAAACTGCTTATGGCAGCAAAACCGTAAAGAGCTTGCACGCTTTATTCAAAGCCGTACCTCAGAGGTGTTTGGGGTTGATATTCACCCTGCCTGTAAAGTAGGCCAAGGCATCATGTTTGACCATGCTACCGGTATTGTAATTGGCGAAACCGCCGTGATTGAAGATAATGTATCTATATTACAATCGGTTACATTAGGTGGTACGGGTAACGAGCAAGGCGATCGCCATCCTAAAATCAGGGCGGGCGTACTTATTGGTGCGGGTGCTAAAGTGTTGGGTAATATTGAAGTAGGCGAGGGCGCACGTATTGGTGCAGGCTCTGTGGTACTAAGCCCTGTGCCGCCTCATACGACCGCGGTGGGTGTGCCTGCAAAAATTATTGGTCGTCCTGATTGTGAGTGCCCGGCAGAAAGTATGAACCAAAACTTTTTAGAATACCCCGAGCCAGAAAACGAATCGCACACCAGTGCAATGCTTTAATTTTTGAGTACCTAGAAATGATATATAAAAGTAACCTTGTGGCTATGCTGCTCTGTTTTTCTTCAGGCGTGGCGTTAGCAAGTGGTTACTTTTTGTTTTTTAAAGATTCCACTCGTGTTTCCTCAGCGCCCAAACAAGCTGTAATCTCTTCGGCTAACACTCAAGTCAATAATCAGCCAACTACTTTGCAAGGCCTAGTGCAGGTTAATAAAGCCCAAGAGGCTGATCAACAAACTCAGCTAGCACAACATGTGGTTGAGCTTAATCAGCGGCTTGAAAAAAAATCAATCCAGCTTAAGCAGTCTCAACAACAGTTAAAGTTAAATCAATCAGAAAGTGTAGAGCTTGATGATGAACTCGCAATACAGTTTGAACAAGAGGCTGATAATCTCGAATGGAGTTACGAGCTTGAAGTCGCGTTAACTGACTTTTTAATTATTAATGAGTTTGCAGATAGCGCTGAGCTTACAGCGCTAAAGTGTAAGCAAACAATTTGTAAGTTTGAGCTTACCATTAACCAACATGCCGTTAATTATGGAGCTAAATTATGGCGCGAGCTAAACGATAAGCTTCATCTTGAACCTTGGTGGCAGCAATTTAAACTCAGTGCATCTCAATCTAACGATGCCCGTATTGAGTTTACTGTTAGTACGCAAGGCTAGCGCTTAGCAATATGGCTAAGCTTCTACCTTTGAAATAACCTGGCCATCTACTAACTCAGTGATCAACACATCACCCACTTTTACATCTTCCACTGATTTAACCACTTTATTTTGCGCCGTTTTCGTTATGCTGTAACCGCGCGCTAATACATTAAGGGGGCTAACCGAATCAAGCCGACTCGCCTGTAAGGCAAGCGTATTATTTGCGTGTTGTAGCTGCTGCTGCATCGCTTGGTTTAGCCTTGCATGGAGTTGTGCTAACTGATAGTTTGCATTTGCTAGCTTTTTATCTGGTGATTGGCGCATTAGGCGTGGAGTTAAATTAGCTAACACGCGTTCTTGCTGGTATAAACGCTGACGCATTGCCTGTTGCAGTGCAATACTCAGCTCATCTAAGCGTTGTGATTTTTGGTTTAGCTGATTGCGCGGGTGGCATAAATTTAAGCGGTGCTGCAACTGTATGGCTAGTGCGCGTTTATCGGCAATGTCGTGTTTAAATGCATTCGCTAAACGGCTAATTAACTGATGAACCCTATTATGTAGCTCTTGTGTATTGGGGCTTACGAGCTCTGCGGCTGCAGAAGGAGTTGCTGCACGTACATCAGCAACGTAATCGCTAATCGTGGTGTCTATTTCATGGCCAACAGCGCTCACAATGGGTAGTGCGCTTTGATAAATAGCGCGAGCAAGGTGCTCATGGTTAAAGCACCACAAATCCTCTAATGAACCACCGCCGCGCCCGAGTATAATAACGTCGACCTCATTACGTAAATTTGCCAGCTCTATTTGCTTTATTAAATGGCCATGCGCTTCTTTGCCTTGCACCATCGCAGGATAAATAACGACTTCTAATTGCGGTGCACGACGTTTTAGTACTGTTAAAATATCTTTAATTGCGGCGCCTGTAGGTGAGGTGATCACCCCTATGCGATTTATGTTTTGGGGTAGGGGTTTTTTATAAGCGGAGCTAAATAAGCCCTCTGCAGCCAAACGCATTTTTAGCGCGTCAAACTCTTGCTTAAGTTGCCCTTCGCCGGCAGGCTCCATATGTTCAACAATAAGCTGGTAGTCACCACGGGGTTCGTACAACGATACACGTGCTTTAACGGTTACTTGTGCACCATTTACAGGGCGGTAGCTTTGGTTGCGATTATTGCCTCGCCACATGGCGGCTTTAATTTGCGCTTTATCGTCTTTTAACGAAAAATACCAATGCCCAGAAGCAGGCGCAATAAAGTTAGAAATTTCACCAGTGAGTACTAAAGACGCAAAACCTTGTTCAAGTAAGGCACGTATTTCACGATTAAGGCGAGATACGGTATAAACCGTTTGCGAGGGCTTAGAAAACATAAAAACTACCAAAAAACATTTATAAATCTAGCTTATCATAAATAAATACAAAATATTATTTACTAGTGCCTACAACGCTGTTAAAATTTGGCCGCAATTCCTTATCTTAGATCCACATGTGAGAAGTTGCCAAAATGCTTAGAATCGCTAAAGAAGCTCTTACCTTTGATGACGTACTTTTAGTACCTGGTCATTCTACTGTTTTGCCACATACGGCAAATATTTCAACTCGCTTAACGCGTGGTATCAAACTTAACTTGCCGCTCATTTCAGCATCTATGGATACTGTTACTGAAGCTCGTTTAGCTATTGCACTCGCGCAGGAAGGTGGTCTTGGTTTTATTCATAAAAACATGACCATTGCAGAACAAGCGAAAAATGTTCGTAAAGTTAAAACCTATGAAGCAGGTATTGTTTCATACCCTGTTACAGTAACCGCCGATCTGACTATTGCAGATGCCGTTGAGCTGTCTCAGGAAAAGGGATTCTCAGGTTTTCCGGTCACCGATAGCGAAAATAACCTTGTAGGTATTGTAACTAGTCGTGATATGCGCTTTGAAACTAAGCTTGAACAGCCGGTTTCAACAGTGATGACGAAAAAAGAAAACCTAGTAACGGTTAAAGAGGGAACTGCTCGCGAAGATATCTTAAGCTTAATGCACGAACACCGCATTGAGAAGATTCTTGTGGTTGATGATGCGTTTAAACTTAAAGGCATGATCACCGTAAAAGATTACCAAAAAGCACAAGACAAACCAGATGCATGTAAAGACGAGCAAGGCCGTTTACGTGTAGGTGCTGCGGTAGGCGTTGGCGCAGGCACTGATGAGCGAATTGCTGCATTAGTCGAAGCCGGTGTTGATGTACTACTAATCGATACTTCTCATGGTCACTCTCAAGGTGTTATTGACCGTGTTGCAGCGACTCGTCAAGCTTACCCAGACTTACAAATTGTTGCGGGTAACGTGGCAACTGCCGAAGGTGCTATTGCCCTTGCAGATGCCGGTGTTGATGCTGTTAAAGTAGGTATCGGCCCAGGTTCTATTTGTACTACACGTATTGTTACTGGTTGTGGTGTACCACAAATAACAGCCATTTCAGATGCGGTCGAAGGCCTTAAAGGTCGCGATATTCCAGTGATTGCCGATGGCGGTATTCGTTTTTCTGGTGATATTGTAAAAGCATTGGTTGCGGGTGCATCGTGTGTAATGGTTGGCTCTATGCTCGCGGGTACTGAAGAAGCACCAGGTGAAGTTGAACTTTATCAAGGTCGCTACTACAAGTCTTACCGTGGTATGGGTAGCCTAGGTGCGATGGATCAAAAAGAAGGTTCATCAGATCGCTACTTCCAAAAATCAAACCAAGCTGACAAGTTAGTACCTGAAGGCATTGAAGGTCGTGTTGCTTATAAAGGGCCAATTGCAACCATTATTCACCAACAAGTGGGTGGTCTGCGCAGTGCAATGGGCTTAACCGGTTGTGCCACAATCGAAGAGCTAAACACTAAACCACAGTTTGTACGTGTAACTTCTGCTGGTATGGGTGAGTCGCATGTTCATGATGTGCAAATCACTAAAGAAGCACCGAACTACCGTTTAGGCTAATCAGCCTTAACAACTTGAAATAAGTGGGCTAACCTTTGTTAGCCCTAATATAGTCACACAGCTTAAGCTGGTGGCGTTTAGCACCTGACTTTACGAGATACTTCATGAGCAAAGACATTCACGATTCACGAATCCTCATTTTAGATTTTGGTTCACAATACACGCAGTTAATCGCCCGTCGCGTGCGCGAAATTGGTGTTTATTGTGAGCTTTGGGCTTGGGATGTAACCGAAGAGCAAATTCGCGAGTTTAACCCACAAGGTATTATCCTTTCAGGTGGCCCAGAATCAACTACGCTTGAAAACAGCCCGCGTGCTCCTGAGTATGTATTTAATGCAGGCGTTCCAGTACTTGGTATTTGTTACGGTATGCAAACTATGGCAACACAGCTTGGCGGCCGTGTACATAGCTCAGATAAAAAAGAATTTGGTTACGCACAAGTTGAAAAAGTGGGTAACTGTGCATTATTTGATGCCATTGAAGATCACATCACTGATGGCGGCAATGGTGTACTAGATGTGTGGATGAGCCACGGTGATAAAGTAATGGAAATTCCAGATACTTTTAATACCACAGCTAAAACATCTACTTGTCCGCATGCGGCAATGTCTAACGAAGAAAAACGCTTTTACGGTGTACAATTTCACCCAGAAGTAACACACACACATCAAGGTCAACGTTTACTAGAGCGTTTTGCTATTGATATTTGTGGTTGTGAAAAATTATGGACGCCGGCAAAAATCATTGATGATGCCATTGAGCGTATCAAAGAAACAGTAGGCGACGACGAAGTTATTTTAGGCTTATCAGGCGGTGTAGATTCATCGGTTGTAGCTATGCTTATTCACCGTGCTATTGGTGAGCGACTAACCTGTGTATTTGTTGATAACGGGCTACTTCGTTTAAACGAAGGCCAGCAAGTTATGGATATGTTTGGCAATAAGTTTGGCTTAAACATTGTTAAAGTAGATGCCGAAGATCAATTTTTAAATGACTTAGCAGGTAAATCAGACCCAGAAGATAAGCGTAAAGCCATTGGCCACACGTTTATTAATGTATTTGATGAGCAAGCTAAAAAGCTTAAAAACGCAAAATGGTTAGGCCAAGGTACAATTTACCCTGACGTAATCGAATCAGCGGCCTCAGCGACTGGTAAAGCACACGTAATTAAATCGCACCATAATGTGGGCGGCTTACCAGATGATATGCAAATGGGCTTAGTAGAGCCATTACGTGAGTTATTTAAAGATGAAGTACGTAAAATTGGTTTAGAGCTAGGTTTACCGTACGACATGCTTTACCGTCACCCATTCCCAGGGCCAGGTTTAGGTGTGCGTGTACTTGGCGAAATCAAAAAAGAGTACTGTGATTTACTTCGCCGCGCTGATGCTATTTTCATTGAAGAGCTTCACAAAGCAGAGCTTTACCATAAAGTAAGCCAAGCGTTTACTGTATTCTTACCGGTTAAGTCAGTAGGGGTTATGGGTGATGCACGTAAGTACGATTGGGTTGTTTCACTTCGTTGTGTAGAAACCATCGACTTTATGACTGCGCGTTGGTCACATTTACCGTATGAATTCTTAGGTGTGGTTTCAAACCGTATCATTAATGAAATCGACGGTATCTCACGTGTTGTTTACGATATTTCAGGTAAACCACCTGCAACTATCGAATGGGAATAACCCTCCCATTGCTATAGTTAAGTAATAACTAACGGCGAATTAGCATGCTAATTCGCCGTTTTGTTTATTTAAAAAGCAAACAAACTAAAAATTTGATTTTTTACTTTACCTTTGTCAAAAGGTCTTTATAATTCATCGTCATTGCAGGGGCGTAGTTCCAATTGGTAGAACAGCGGTCTCCAAAACCGACGGTTGGGAGTTCGAATCTCTCCGCCCCTGCCATTTCTTCTTTACATCGTTTTGATTACTTCATATATTATTCAACTTACTAATTCCATCGAGTCGTTATGCATTCACGTTACGCATCTGTTTTTGGTATAGAAAAGCTTGAACTTAATCAACACTTTCGCCCAGCTCCGTCAGAGCAGTCAGCTAATTCATCGTTAATACTCTGTGATACGTTAAAAGATGATATTGAGCGTGCGTTTGCGCCAGTAACAATAAACAAGATTGTTAAATCATCAACCATTGAGTTTAGTGAGCAACAATTAGGCTTACCTGATTCCACCCTGTCCAGTGCACAAAAACGTGCGTTATGGGCATTAATGAGTGAACACCTTGATACACTTTAAGTCGGTTAGTGATGAGAATATCAATGAGCTTATGGCTATTGAAACCTCCTGCCATACTCACCCTTGGACATTAAAAACAATGCAGTCGTGTTTGCAGGGCCGCTATTTTAATTTAGCCGCGTTCGATGACGAGCAAATGATAGGTTTTTACATTGGTGAAAAAGCAGGACCCGATTTTACCTTAATGGATATTTGTGTTGCTCCGAGCTTTCAGGGGAAAGGGTTTGCTCAGCAGTTATTAACGCAGTTTATAGCGAACGGTGAGCAACAAAGCGCTGAAAACTTATTTTTAGAAGTGCGAGAGTCTAATACGCGGGCGATTGCTTTGTATGAACGTGCAGGCTTTATTGAAATGTCAGTGCGTAAAAATTATTACCCCAGTGATGCACCCAATAAAAACGGCTTTGAAGACGCGATTTTAATGGGCATGGCACTGGGTTTAAATTTTTAAGGATTACTTATTAGCAATGGCTTGCTCTATTGCGGCAATAAGTTCTGCAACGCACTTTTCTCTTTGTGGCATATCATTGCCTTTTAAGCTGTGTTCAACGGCTGAGGCGCTATGGTAAATGTCATCAAAGTTAAAACAACCAGCACTGCCTTTAATACTGTGAGCAAGGGCGCGTAATGTCTCACAGTCCCGGCTGTTATATAGGGTTTTTATCTGTTGTAAATAATCAGGTAAACTTGCCAAATAATTAGCATTTATTTGCTGAAACTTTTCACTCTTTAATAAGCTATCCCACTTGTTTTGGTTATCACGTTCAAGGTGTAAATAGCTAACTAATACATTTTCCAGTGCGTCTTTATCAATGGGTTTACCCAGCGCTTTATCACAGCCTGCTTCAAGGTAAGTATCAATATCATGATTCATTACATTCGCGGTCAGGGCGATAATAGGGCCATCGTAGGCGGCATCTCTAAGCATTTTAGTTGCTTCTAAGCCGCCCATAACCGGCATTTGCATATCCATGATTATAAGCTGATAGTCGTTCACCAATGCCATTTCTACGGCTTGTGCACCATTGTTGGCTATATCGGGCTCTAACCCCCATGTTTGTAATAGTAATTTAATCAATAACTGATTATCGGGGTTATCTTCTGCGACCAAAATATGCGCATCAAAGCTGTTGGTTGCAAAAGACAGCTGCGGATCTTTTTCTGGTGTAAGTTGGGAATGCTCGGTTAACAATAAGTTATTACCTAAGCCATTACTCAAATGACAGTCTATATCGATAGTAAAGCAACTGCCCACACCCACTTCACTGGTTACGCTGACATCACCACCGAGTAACTGAGCTAGATTCTTTGAAATACACAGCCCTAATCCCGTACCTCCAAACCGACGTGTGGTAGTAGCATCGGCCTGTTCAAATGGCGTAAATAATCGGCTTATTTGGTTTGCAGACATACCAATACCGGTATCTTCTATAACAAAGGTAAGTGTTTTTGGTGCTTGGTATTTAGCGGTTATTGTAACTTGGCCTTGCTCAGTAAATTTAACCGCGTTACTGGCAATATTAATGAGTATTTGTTTTAAACGAGTTATATCACTATTTATGGTATGTGGTAGCGGAAATGCATAATTAATTTTAAATAATAACTGTTTCTCTTGTGCTAAAGGCTTAATAATTGATTCAACATCATGGATAAGCTGCACAACATTTAACGGCGTTTGTTCAACCGCGAGCTTTTCGGCTTCAATTTTTGATAGATCAAGAATGTTATTAATAAGCTCTAATAAGTGCTTTGAGTTACGTAAAATAGTGCCTAAATGGTGTTTGTCATTGGTTGGTTTTTCGCTATGCAGTAGTTGCTCTGTAAACCCCATAATGGCGGTGAGCGGTGTGCGAATTTCATGGCTCATATTAGCTAAAAATCGGCTTTTAAGCTGGTTTGCTTGTTCTGCTTGGGCAATAGCGGTTTCAAGCTTGCTGTTCATCGACTCAAGTGCCTTAGTACGGCTCTCTACTTTGTCTTCTAAGTGATGCTTATATTCTTCTAGTTGCTGTTGGTAATGCTTAATTTGGTTAATCATGTGATTAAAGTCGTTAAACAGTATCCCTACTTCATCCGTAGTATAAGCGGGCAGTGTGACTGAGAGGTCGCCATCACCAACACGATGACTTGCTTCACCTAGTAATTCTATTGGGTTAAGTAGTAAATTACGCACCACAATAAAAATTAAGATTGGTAGGGTGATCACGGAAATAATTACAATTAGCCCGGTGATCACACTAATTGCTTTGCCCGATTGATATAACACCGCTTTAGGAATAGTCGACACATAATAGTAGCCGCCACTCATTTGAGCTGCAAAAATCAGTCGCTCTATTTTATCAACACTTGAAAGCTCAATGGTTGATAAGCTACCTATATCCGCTAAGTCGTTAATTTTATTTAGTTCATACTCACTAACATAGTGGCCGCGCATTTTATAATCAGAGCTAAATAAAATTTTACCATCACTGGCCAGTAACAAATTTAAGGTGTTGTTATAAGGCGCTTCTAAAATACTGGTGTTTAAAATTGAAGGGTCGACCTTAAGCACAATAAAACCGAGTTGCTGTGGGCGTTTTAGATAATAGTCGACACTGTATATGCGTTGCACAAAGTATAAGTTGGTGGTGCCATCTTCTTTTTGCACCATAAACTGTTGTTGGCTTAAATTACTTTGTATAACTTGATCAAAAAATGGGTATGACTTGGGCGCTACGGTTAAATTACTGGAGTAATAGGCATCACTTTCACCGGTTTTTGAGACTAAATTTATGCTAATAATGTCAGGGTAGGCTTCACTATAACTAGCAAATACGTCCATTAGTGCACCAAGACGATACGTATAGCTGGCGTCTTCAAATAAATCTTTAGCTAAAAAGTCACTCAGCACGGGTGAGGCAGAGAGTAACTTGGCCGTTGCATGAAAGGAATCAATATAGTTGAATACTTTTTGTTGTTGCTGCTCTACAAAGCGACTCATGATCAAGTCAGCTTGTTTTTGCGTAGAGTTGGTTACATTAGTGAGCGTGAACCCGCCTAAAAATAACAACGGCAGTATAACCAGTGGAGTTATATACCATAATAATCGAATACTTAGCTTACTGGTTTTCATTACCCAACATCAAATCCTCCATGTAATCGAACAATAATATGATTTACAGCACTATTACTCAAGCTTGGTGTTAAGTTAGTGGGCAATTTATAGCGTTATTGTTAATAATCGCTGAAAATACCAAAGTTAAAAAAGATCCGTTAATAACCAACCATTGATTGTTTATAGCGCCAAGATCAGCGAAAATAGTCTTCAATTACGATTAACTTAACGGATAGCGTCACAAGAGCTAATTTGGGTTCTTGTTGGGGTATGTTGAGCTTTCGAGGTTGGCTTGTTTTTAGCCTTAAAAGCTCAGCATACTAAAATATAAATACATCCGTATATCAACTAAAAGAACCTTTTTAATGGCAGACCAAAATCTCCTTAGCGAAATTAATAAACGCCGTACCTTTGCGATCATCTCGCATCCTGATGCCGCCCAGCCTTTCAACGCATAAAACCACCTTTCATTGCACACCACAATCACATCTCTACGTACTGAATTTAAAGGCTTTTTGTCTTTTTCTCGTTTCTTTGCTTTTCAATTATGTTCAAGCGTAACCTCGGAAAGTGTGTACAAACTTGAGTACAAATTCCGTTTTAGAGGCCATTGGCGAACATTCCATGACACAAATCTGGCTGTAGGCCTTGTGGTTACTGGGTTTTACGTAAAAAGTACTACCGTTAAAAAGAGTCTCTTTTTTTGGTAAATGTTTTCTTCTGTACCAAATTACAAAATTTAATGAATGGGTTTATTCTTGGTGTGATTTTTGCTTTGGCATTTATTTTTGAATATGCTTGAAGCGAACCAATACGGTTATTTCTAATTGAGATATCAGACTTACCTTCAAATTTAGTTGCTGTTTACACCATCATTTTGCACTTGTTTTTCGGCCTGTGTGTACAAAATTTCCTGTGACTGTGTACAAACTTCCTTTTTGTTGCACTTATCCTTCGGCTATTTGACGCGAGTTGTTCTGTAGCCCTTGTTGTATAAGGACTGAGCGATAAAAGCACTTAGGGAGTTTGATGTGTCAGTTCGCGATTATCAGCTAGAGTATCTCTCTTTTGTCGATGACAAAAATCTCCATCTACTTATATGTAATTGTGTATCAGTTCATGGTTATTGATATGTAGTAGATAATCGAATTTGTGTTCTTTGAGTTACTGTGATATGTTTTTGTGCATAATTATTCTTAAGTGATGCATTAAGGCCTATCGAAATGAGCTATGTAACAGAGCAGATACTAGAAAGTCTTCGAGAAGCTCGGGTACGAAAGGGGTTTAGCCAGAGAGAGTTAAGCGCGCGTTCGGGTGTGCCTCAAAGCCATATATCGAAAATCGAGTCAGGCAGTGTTGATTTAAGAATATCCAGTTTGATTGCTCTTGCCCGTGTACTCGACCTAGAGTTATTTGTTGCGCCAAAAAAATCTGTACCTGCCATCAAGTCAATTATTCGAAGTGGTCAAGGTATTAATGGCATCAGCGACGAGGGTGAGCCAATGTTGCCCGCATATCAGTTAGAGGAAGATTACGATGACTAACCATGTCTCTACGCTCAACGTTTTGCTGTATGGTGAACCCATTGCAACGATCACCAACGTGGGCAATGACAGAACGCTTTTTGCCTTTATGGACTCGTACATTCATGACGAATCGCGTCCTGTGTTAGGACTGGGCTTTAAAGATTCGCTAGGTGGCCTGCTGGCTAGCTTCAAACCGACCCAAACTAAGTTAACCCCGTTTTTCTCTAACCTTTTGCCAGAAGAAACCATGCGTAATTACCTGGCAGAGCGTGCCGGTGTTAATTCAGCGCGGGAGTTTTTTCTATTGTGGGTTCTGGGGCGGGATCTGGCCGGCGCGATCACGGTTGAGTCTGCGGATGGTGAAGCCTTACCACCTAATGTACATCAAGACATAGAAGATGAAACGAAGACGGATGGACCAATGCGTTTTTCATTGGCGGGAGTGCAGTTGAAGTTTTCTGCCGTACAACAGGCAAATGGTGGTTTGACGATCCCAGCAACCGGTCAAGGTGGTTCTTGGATTGTTAAATTGCCGTCGTCTCGATTTGAAGCTGTGCCAGAAAATGAATATTCAATGATGGAACTGGCTCGAATGTTGGGAATGGACGTGCCAGAAACGCAACTACTCCCTATTAATCGGATTGCTAATATCCCAAATGGCATTGGCAAATTTGGTGACAGTGCGTTTGTTATCAAGCGTTTTGACCGTGCAGATGGTCAAGCCGTGCACATTGAGGACTTTGCGCAAGTGTTTGGCATCTATCCTCAAGATAAATACAAAAAAGCCAGTATGCGGAATATTGCTCAGGTTATCGGCATTGAAGGGAAAGACGAAGACATTGCAGAATTTACTCGCCGATTGGTGTTCAATACTCTAATTGGAAATGCCGATATGCATTTAAAGAATTGGTCTGTGATCTACAAAGATAAGCGCACAGCGTCTATTGCACCTGCTTATGACTTTGTTTCAACCATTCCTTATATCCCAGATGATAGTGCGTCGCTGAAGGTTAGCCGTAGCAAGAAATTCATCGATTTCACGCTGGATGAGCTATCACACTTAGCGGCTAAAGCCATGTTGCCAGAAAAATTGGTGTTAGATACCGCAAAGCAAACTGTAGCAGGCTTCCATGAGGTATGGGCGAAAGAAAAAGCGCATTTACCCCTTACTAAGTCAGTGATTGAAGCCATCGAAACACACTTACGAAGCATTGCGCTACGCTGAATTCCTAGTAGTCAGAGCGTGCATGTGCATATCGATGTTTTCGTAAAGATGGTTTAACTTCACGTGGTTTTACGGCGCTTTGCGCCGTAAACTGGAAATTTGGTAAACTGAATAGTGATACCAATGTTTTCAACAGGCTGATCTTCTGAACAGATCATGCATCTTTCTGACCATCAACAATTGATGAATCAGGCGATGATAGCTTTACATTGATTTTCAGGAGAATGCAGATGACAGCAGTAGCGCACCAAGTAACCCCTTTTTTAACGTCTTACGAAGTGATGGCTCGTTACCATATTAGTTATACGACGCTCTGGCGAAGAATAAAGGATGGCAGCTTGCCGCAACCGCGCATCAACCGATATACACGAAACAAGCTGTGGCACATTGAAGATCTGGAAGAGTATGAAAAGAAAGAGGACTGAGCCTCTTTCTTTTATTTTATTGTCCAAAACACCAATTGAATGGAAAGCCTGTCGGCTCGATGATAGTCTCTAGCTGTTGATACCAAACGTCGTAAGCATGACGTATTTCATCCAGGTACTGATATTGGTTGTAGATAGCATCCAATCCTTTTTTGCTGTGGCCAATCATCAACTCTGCAACTTCTTGCGTCGTGATGGCCGACATTCGCGTACGCATCGTTCTGCGAAGATCATGCATAGACCAATGTTCCATCTCAACACCAAGCGATCTGCGAGCCCAGATCTTTACGTTGTTAGGGATAGTGGTATCAAAGCCATTTGTGGCAAGTTCTTCCTGTCCGTTCGCGGGAAATAGGTAAGTTGATTTACTCATATGCATCGCAAGTTCAATCAGCTCGATAGCTGGTTTAATCAATGGCCGCATGATCGGCGCTCCAATTTTCTCACCTTGTTTGCGGATCTCTATGGGCACTGTCCACATTGCAGATTGCAAATCAAAGTGATGCTTTTCAGCTTGAATGAGTTCACCCTTGCGACCGCCCAATAGCAGAAGCAGTTTTATGTAGATGCGGTTCTTCTCAGTGATTTTTGACTCGTGCAAATAGCGCCAAAGTATCCTGATCTCGTTATCATTTAGCACCCGAGTTCGTTTGCCTTTCTTACCGCCGACTTTTTTTGCTGTGATCCCAGCAGCAGCGTTAACTTCCAAGATTTGTTCATCAATCAGCCAGTCATAGAACTTATGCAGTACAGACACTAGGCGTTCTGTGTTTGAAGGGGATGACGCCGAAACTTCACGAAGACAGTTTCGCAAGGACAATTCATTAATGTCAGTTAATGGATACTTGCCAAGTCGGGGTAGCAAATATATTTCACTGCTGCGTTTTTGGTAGTGCCACGTTTTCTCCTTTAGCCATTGCTTACCAGCAGAGTCTATCCAGTCTCGAAAAATCGATTCGAAGCTTTGATTGGCAGAATACTTGGCTCGTTCTTGCTGTAGGTAGAGCTTGGGGTTTCTGCCTTGATCAAGTACTGCCCTTAACCTATCCAGTTCATTCCTGGCTTCAGCAAGCTTCATAAGTGGGTAAGTACCTATGTCTACCCGCTGTTGCTTGCTATCGAAACGATAACGAAACTGAAAAACAATTTTGCCCTTAGGCGATACCCGAGCACTTAGCCCATCTCGGTCGGCTTTTACTACGGTTTCTTTTGCTTCTTTATTTAACCTGGCATCGAGCCAGCTAACTGATAACGCCATATTATAAGCCCAGCCCTAGTTTTGATTTTAATGATTGTTTACGTGATTCTGCTTTGGGTTCTGGCGCTGTACTCATAGAAGTAACTTCACCATCTGGTGCATAGCCATCCACCGGTACAGATGTCGTGGATAGATTGGGGTGGCTCATGTGAATTAATCCAAAGGTGGCCAGCATCCGCAGACGCTCAGCACGTTCCCGTGGTGGCGTCTTTTCCAATTCTTTGAGAAGTTCTGGGTGGCTCCCTGGGGGAATGTTGACGACAACTCTCATAATCAGGCCCCATAAAACCAGAAGCCTCGGACGTTCGCCAAAACAGACTGTTCCGGCACGATGATCTTGCTTCGTGAAAAAATCTCCTTGGCCGCTTCCTTATAAGCCAAGGCTCCACCTCCCGCGATCAATACCAAGTCCACATTGATGCTTTCGTCACGCATGGATTGGCGCATGGCTGTAAGAGCAACAGGCGCTACCTTTTTCATGGCAGCATTCAGATAAGGTGAAATATCGACTTTTTCTCCAAATAGCAGCACCTGCAAGTCGCCGGTTCTCATGGCTTTTTCAAGTCGATCCATACCCACTTTGGCACCATGATCTTCTGAAATCAGCTTATCAATCGTTTCCAGTAGCACGGACATTGCCTGAAGACTGGTTCCTGATGAGCTGTAGCGAATTTCTCCGGCCTCAAGGGCAACCCAGTCAACAGAAAAGAAGCCTGGATCTATGACGACGACGCGACCTTCTTCAATCAAGCCCAAATCACCACCTGTTTGAACCAGATCCATATAGGCACCGGCAGGCTGCGGCAGCACTTTGACATCATGAACTGTGATGCTGCGCTTAGGCGTCACTTGATGGATACCTTTTAAACGCTTCACAAGGTCAGATTTACGTTGTGGTTCATGAAACTGGGAAACCGGTAATCCAGTGACAACCAAATCGATGGACTCAGTTTCAGCCATTAACAAGGCGGCATGAAAAAGCGCCTTATAGGTTTTTGTGGTGGGATATTCCGGGTGAAGCTCTCGTTCCCAGCCTTGAAGGCGTCCAGCAGGCACACCAGCGGCCCAACGCTCATTTTCGACAGATACATACAAACAAGTTTCATCTTCGCCTCCACCGATACGCTCCGGCATACGATCCGCAGGACCGGCACCCGCAGGCAAAATAATGGTTTTCGGTTCATTGCCTGATTGGCCAAATGCCAACTTCAGGTTTGAGTATCCAATATCTACGCCTAGTACAAACATACTTATCTCCTGTACACTCAAAGTGCTCTAACGGTTTTCAATCAACCGCGATGGTCACGCTTGGGCATGTCCAAGTGCTCTGGCGATTCACTCAAATGCCATTATCAGGATTCGGTGCACTGGCGGTGGGCAGAAAGGTGACAAATCCTTTCATCTATCTGCCTATTGCATTTTCGCAAAAGTATGAGAATAGGCTCTGTTTGGCGGCGGATGACCTAGTCAAAAAAATCGAGACGCCAAATGTCGTTTGCATTCTGGCTTGAACTCGCCAAATGGTTTGTATCTTCATGGCGATCCGTCTTTTCAGTCATTTTTGTGTGAAATCAGCCTGTATCTCTTGTTAGGTATGGGATTGAGCGAGTCGATTTATATCGAGACGCCAAATAGTGATTGTGACGGCAGTTTTACGTTTGGCGTTTCGATCCAAAAGCCAAACGGATAGTGGTTTTGGCTTTTGGGGTAAATTGGATGGGGAAATTGGTTTGGTAGTAATCGTCAATGAACAATGGAAATCGGAAATATCAAATTTATTGCAGCAAGAAACGGACAGGCTAAAAGCGCTGGCACGAGCTGAAGTTGATAACTTTTGGGTTACCCATTACAAGGTTCGTGAGAATGAGCCCTTTAAAGACTGGGGGCTGCTTGGTGTCCGTATCAGAGACTTTAAGTATGGCTTTGGCATAGAGTGGTACATCAACAGTTTTCACGGTCAACGAGGAAAGCGCGTAGTCTTTAGTAAGGGACTGCGAATTTCAAAGACGAAGCTGAGATATTCATTTTTGGACTGCCAAGGTCTGGCCAAAGAATGGGAGTTAGCGCTGGCGATGGAAAAAGAAGGTTTCTTCAGTGATATTCGATGCCAGGTTGATAAGCTCAACATGCTGCGTCGCAGAGTGAATGCCTATTGAATCAACAGCGCTACTTCACTCTCGGCAACTGGTGCCAGTGTGTTGTATGAGCAGGAGATAAATGCTCTAGCTTCGTTGTATTTGTGGCGTAATCTGCACATTATTGATCTTTTTTACCGTCTGTATGCCGGTTTCTCAGCTCAGCATACAGACGGTTTTGCCTTTAATACACGCGCTAAGGGGAACAGCATGGCCAGTTTGTTATTATTTTTCTACAATCCCTGGTAGCATGTCTTGGTGATCCCTAGCTGACATTTGATGATCTAGAACGGATGCTCAGCACCTTTAGGTATTCAGTTTTCAACTGAACTGTGTTGATTCGCGGATGCTTCTTAAGCTCTTTGACCTTGCTGGGTATTTCAGCAACATGCCAGCTGGCTTTCACATTCCCAAGTCTTCACGGTTCTCTGCAACAAACTAACCACTGTCTACGAAGGTATACTCTATTCTCGACGTGAAGAAGGTGTTCAGCTTGGTTGAGATCATGTTCATTTGCGGCAGTAGTCGTAAAACTGTGAGCCAGACCGGTTCAGGCATCAACACCGATATGGGCTTTCATGCCGAAATGCCATTCTTGGTTTGATGCATTTCGGGATCACGTTCACCCGCTTTATTATTGGTAGAGCTGGGTGCCTCAATGATCCAGTTCATAATCTCATTGAAAATCGTGCGCGCGAAATTATACCGCTCTGATCAAAATTACGCCCTCCACTCAATACTTTTTGATCCCAGTTATAGGTTAGCTCAATATGAGCATCTAGACTCCTAGGAGTAGCGAGGTATACTAGAATAAAATGTTTTTTAAGTTAGTCTTATTGACTTAATAATTTCATACCTAATCCCTCATAATAAAAACGAATTGAGGCGTTTAGAACGCTCACCTTACCATCGCGTGTGGAAATTAATTATATTTATCATTTATTTACGGTTAATTCTTTATTTCACAGATAACTCTTTATTTCACAGATAACTCAATAGTACAGCCCCCTGAAAGATTCTGTTTGTATTGGTCAAGTTATCAGAGCTGTATTTATTAGTTCAGCAGGGGTAGTAACTTTCCATATATGAGTATACTTATCTATGAATATTGAATAAATTCAATACCTCTTAAATTATGCTCTTAAGTATTCAGCTGAGAGGCTTAAATTGTAAAAAAGTATTAAATAGCAGTGTGCTAGAGATCCAGCCTCGCTCCGGTTATATAACCGGAGCTTATTAACACACTTATATATTACTAATTGATTCAAAGACAAGAGGGTATTAGATTTCATCAATTAATTGTAGAGTAATATTCATCTCATCTTTATTAAAGCTGCCTGCAAAGGCAGTAAAGTGATCAGATTCAGCATGAGAGTTTAATGCACCAATATTTTTCCATCTTTCGATAACTACAAAGTCTCCACCTGTATTTTCTACACCAGGTACTCCTTTTGCGTTGATCTGATAAAAATCATAACGCAAGCAGCCTGACTCAGCGCGACTGAGTTCAACAAGTTTTTTCATATGAGTTTTAACTGCAGCCTTCGCATGTTCTATAACATGCAATGTGGCAATAACATTAACTTCTGACATTCGTTTTATTCCATCCTTAAAGAAAAGTAAAAATTTCAGTTTCAGGTAATCTAGATTTCGGTAGCTTAGCATTGAAGTCGCTATCTTTACGGTAACCCAGTGCAATAATTGCTAATGCGGTATAACCGCGCTGACGTAGTCCGAGTGCTTCGTCAAGTGCCTTTGGCTCTAAGCCTTCAATGGGAACAGCGTCAATACCCATGGCGCTTGCTCCCAGCAATAGCGTGCCCATATTCAGGTAGACTTGTTTTTCCATCCAATGCTGTGCATCCTTGTACTCAAAACGATGCATATTGACAAACATACTGCGGCCACTATGGTTAGCTTGTTTAAAAGAAATGTCTGCTTCGAAACGACCATCTTTTTCTTCTGTATCTAACAGATGGTACATATACTCTTCATCAATATTCGTTTTTGCACAGAAAAGTACTACGTGCGAGGAATCTAAAACTTTTCCTTCATTAAAGCTATAGATTCCTTGTGTTCCTTCAGCAATCTTGCGTTTTCCCTCGTCTGTATCTGCAATTACAAAGTGCCATGGTTGTGAATTCACACTGGAAGGACTAAAGCGTAATAATGTCTTTAAATCATTAAAGTTACTTTCAGATATTTTTCTATTTTTATCGAACTCTTTAGTGGAATAGCGTGTTAAAGCTACATCTGCAATATTCATAAATCACTCCTAGATGATTTATTATGTGGGTTAAAAAATAATTGATGTTTTACCGATAGCTGTGCCGCTTTCTATTTTTTCGTGGGCTGCTCTTAAAGTCTCTGCATTGAAGCCGGTTAGCGTTTCATTCAATGTTGTCCGGATACGTCCAGCATCAACTAGATTAGCAACTTGTTGTAAAATTTCGCCTTGCTTTTCGATATCAGGTGTATTGAATAGAGAACGTGTAAACATCAGTTCCCAGACAAAACCTGCGGATTTTCCTTGCAGCTTACTCAAGTCAACACCACCATCAAACTCAACAATAGAGCAGATCATTCCTTGTGGTGCTATCAGCTCGGCCATGGCATCCCAATGTCCGACGGTATCTGCTGTATTGAAAATATAATCAACAGTCTCAAAACCAAGAGCCTTAACGGAGGGGACTAAATCGTGATGATTAGCGACATAATCTGCCCCCATTTTTTTTGACCATTCAATGGTTTTAGGGCGGGATGCAGTTGTAATAACAGTGAGGTTTGTCAACTGCTTAGCAATCTGTGTGGTGATAGAGCCCACACCTCCGGCTCCGCCGATTATTAATAATGATTTTCCTTTAGTGGTGTGGTTTATATGTAAACGATCAAAAAGAGCTTCCCAGCCAGTTAGAGCTGTAAGAGGCAACGCTGCTGCTTCTGCATCGGTTAAGCTGTTCGGTGCTAGGGCAATAATTCGTGAATCAACCACCTGATATTCTGCATTTGAGCCTTGACGACTCACATCCCCTGCATAATAAACGCGATCACCCAGCGCGAAGTTTTTCACCTCATCTCCTAGCCCCACAATCGTACCAACAGCGTCATAACCGGCAATTCTTGGTATATCTAAAGTTGTGTTTTTCGCTGCGCGAATGCGAATTTTAGCATCGGCTGGATTTATCGATACCGCGCTAATTTTAACAATTACATCATTTGAAGCGGACTTGGGATAATCAGCATCAAATACATGTAAACTATGAGGATCTGAAACTGGCAAAGACTGAGTAAAACCAATAGCTTTCATTTTTTTTGTTGCGATAGACATAAAAATGCCTCCTTTAATTTCATTTATGTTAAAAACGCTGTAGCATCTATAATAAAACTACAATCTAAAAAAACAAGTACGTACAAATTTGTCATATAGGTACTAAAAGGATACTATGAAAGAGCCTCGTTTCGATTGTTACTCAAGTATAGGATGCCCAGTGGAAGCGTCTTTGGAGCTATTTGGTGGTAAATGGAAAGGAATGATCCTCTATCATTTACTCGACGGAACGTTACGATTTAACGAGTTACAACGACAAGTTGGTAATGTAACACAACGTATGTTAACTAAGCAGTTGAGAGAACTGGAGGCAAGCGGATTAATTCACAGAGAGGTCTATGCCGAAGTCCCCCCCAAAGTAGAGTACAGCCTGACAGATATTGGTGAAACACTAAGACCAATATTAATGTCATTAAAAACTTGGGGCGAATATTATGCTATCCCAATACATTTGAAAGACCGTCAAAAATAGTACTCCCTGCAAGTTACCCAGCGCTGCAATATATATTAACTCGCGATGGAAGTAGTCGCTGACTAGGGAATCACCAGATAATTCCTTTTACAATTAATTAGTAGACACGCATGCTGCTGTTTGATCTAATCAGTTTCGCCAAAAACAAACTAAAACAGCATAATGCGTGACATTACGATATAAGATGAATATCTTAGCTATCAATGTTCTTTCATCAACAAAAAATGTCTTAATTATCTTATATTTACCAGTAAATTATTACTGGAAGGTGAATAATTATCTTTGACCCAACTAGGTCGTAATATCTCTGGCAAAGTGGCGCTTAAACAAAGTATCAAACGCATTGACCGCTTGCTCGGTAATCACCACATCAATAACGACAGATTGTCGATATATCGTTGGCATGCAATGCATCTTGCGATTGATGTTGATACCCATGAAGTTATTAGCGCAGAAGTAAGCCTCGGCAACGTTGGTGATAGTGAAGCTCTTCAAATATTATTGAATCCACTTCGCAGAAAGGTTCATGCAGTGTCAGGAGATGGTGGTTAAATACTTCAGTGCTACAGACTAGGGCTGCAAGCCTCTTATTCTTCCTGGGGAAAGTACGCCTGAAATACAGTGCTTTGGCTAATACTTAAACAATCGAGGGGCGTTTTTTGTTAGTTCAATTTAGGAGAAAAAGCCGGTGATTATCAAAAAATTTTTAAAAGTAAATACAATAAATATCCACTAATACACTTAGGTTTCTTTTTGTATAATAAATCCTACGAACCAAATCTATCATAAAATTTAGGATGTTATATCATGAGGCAAAAAAAATATTGGTGTATTGCACTAGGCACTTTCATTTTCCTCCCCTTTGTCTATGGCGCTGATTTTCAAATAAAAAGTTTATTAACTGCCAATCAAGTCATACCTTCAGACTACTATTGGAACCAATTCGGTTGCAGCGGTGCCAACTTGGCGCCCAGGCTGGACTGGGAAAATGCGCCGGTAGGAACCAAGAGTTTTGCAGTCACCTTTTATGATCAGGATGCTCCCACAGGTTCAGGCTTCTGGCACAGGGTGGTATATGATATTCCCGCCGATGTCCACAGCCTGCCAGGCGGCAAAGATGGCGGCCCCTTGCCAGAAGGTGCTATTGAGTCAAACACAGATCTGGGAAAACCCGGTTTCTTCGGCCCATGCCCACCCGAGGGGCGTCAGCACAGATACAAGTGGACAGTCTATGCGCTCGATGTGGCAAAACTGCCAGTAACCCCCGACTATTCTGCGGCGATGACCGGCTTCTTCCTCTGGCAACACACCCTGACTAAGAGTGAGCTCGTACTGCTGGCCGGTCCAAGAAAGGAGTCAACACAATGAAATTATTTACTTTGTCTACCCTTTTCGCCGGTGCATTGGCCTCCTTTAGTATTTCAGCCTCTGCGGCATCCGTTTCGCAGTACTCTGAAAGCGAAGCTCAGGTCTACCGCACTACAGAGCGGGCTGTCGGTGGCATCAGCTTCACTCCAAGCGGGCGTATGCTGGTGAGTTTTCATCCCTTTTACGAGCCTGAAATCAAGGTAGCGGAAATCTTCGCCGATGGCAGCAGCAAGCCATTTCCAAACCGCGACTGGCAAGGCTGTGTCCGCGGTGACGGCAGTCAGAAAGATCCCGATACCTGCCTAAACTGGGTTCTTGGTCTGCGTACCGATACCAACGGTATTGTCTGGTTGCTGGACTCGGGCCAGGCTAGCCCCAGAGTCACCCCGAAACTGGTGGCCTGGAACAGCAATACCAACAAGCTGGAACGAATTATCCACTTGCCATCACCGGTATCCCTGCCGGAGTCGCAGCATAATGACTTACTAATATCCCCCAAGCATCAGTTGATTGTTATCGCCGATGAAGGCATTGCGACTGGGTCTGTGGGCGACAAGGCTGCCCTGGTGGTGGTAGATCTCAAAACAGGCCAGAGTCGCCGAGTACTGCAGGGCCACCAGAGCGTGATGCCTGACACTAACCGCCCAATAGTGATAGATGTCGGCACAGCCGGGCAGAAATCGCTCCCCATTTATGTGGGCGTCGATGGTATTGCCATAGATAAAGATGAAGAGTGGCTTTACTTTACTCCGCTCAGCAAGGGGGAACTTTACCGGATCCCCATGTTGGCCTTGGCCAATCCTTCCCTGTCGGCAAGCGTGCTGGCCAATCAGGTTCAGTTTTGGGCCCACAAACCCAATAGTGGTGGCCTGAGCATAGATGTTGACGGCAATATCTATCTCACCGAAGTCGGCGAGCGCCGTATTGGCATTATTCCAGCAAGTAGTCGTGAGTATCGCCCATTTGCCGCAGATCCGAGAATGATCTGGCCAGACGGTGTCAGCCTGGGTGCTGATGGCTTCCTCTACAGCGCAGCCGCACAGCTGCCGCTGTCTGCGCCACTGAACGATGGTAAGGCCAAAAACCAACCCCCTTACTACATCTTCCGCTTTAAACCTTTGAGCGCCGGTGTACAGGGAAACTGAAACTAAGGAGTCCATCATGAATATTCAGGGATTGGATTACTTTACGCTGCTCAGCAGTAAACTGCTGCAGACCCGTGATTACTACTGCTGGGTTGTTGGCTTGATCGAGGGCTACCGTCCTGCGTTAGCCTTTCCGGGCCATTGGTTTTATGCCGCAGACAAACCTGTGCTGCATCTAGAGTCTGCCGAGCAAGATCCGGCTAGAGGCCTACCAAGACAAAGGCGCATCACCAATGGCTAAGGCGTCGTGGTTCATCTATCTTTTCGCAGCGCAGACCTAAGTGCCATGCAGCACAAACTGCTTGCACTTGAACTGCAATTTCGGGAGCAGTAGACCCCTGAAACTCTTGAACATCAACGGTTTCTGGAAGACCCCAACGGCATTACCGTTGAGATAATTTTTCCCTTCTCACTGGTCAATAATATCCTGGGAGAAGCTATGCCCAAGCTGATATTTAGCAGATCCTAACGGCCATACCATTGACAGAAGAAACCCCATGCCAAACCCGATACCAAACCATGCAATCACTTCAACATCACAGGAAACGCCGCCACGGCTGGGAGTCACCAACCTCGCTTTCATCGGGCCACTACAGCCATTGTCGGCTATGTGCTAGATATCTTGGGTAAATCGGTGCAATTGAATTTTGCCGATCATCAGGCCAACTTTGATGCCCTTGACCGGGGCAAGCTTGATCTGCTTCGCTTGGTTACCTCACAGCAACGGCATCTGTCTGGATAAAATCTAGAAGTGTGGGAGCTGGGCTGTATTATGACCCCTATGCCCTATGATGTGTGCCAGAATATGTGTCGTAAGATCTGGTGTAATCGGTGACAGATCTATTGCGTCCATAAGTGTTGGAGTAAATGCGCCACCACATTCAAGGAATGTTTCTCAAAACAGATGATGCAGGGTTATGGTTTGCAGCAGGTCGGCTATGAGTTCCATACCGGCACTCAGCAGCAATGTTTCTAAGCCTTTAAGAATGCAATGCAACATAAGGTCTGGGCCGAGGCCCCAGTTTTTGAATCATAATTACAAGATATGGGAACTCAAGGATCTCAAAGGTCTGCTGGGTGGCAAAGATCACGCCTTACTCTTACTGACAGAAAATGCCGCTGGTCGCTTTGCTCAGACTCAGATCCGGTGCTGGATAATATTCAGATGTCTAATAGGGACATTGCCGAGTTGAACTATGCCATCAATCGCAGGGATCTTAGCGCAGAAGAAGCTGCCGAATGTTGGCTAAGTGTTCATCCAAAATGGCTGTATCCCCTTGGCGTCGTCAAACCCGTGAGGAATTGAACCATGGTAAGGCGTTGTTGCCTATATCGAGTTAACCCATTTTGCTTATCTGCGTCTGCTCGTGAAACATTACAATCAGGTCGTATCATGGGCGCAGCGCAGCCAAGGGCAAAATCACCAACTGAAAGTAAATACAATCCAGTCTTAACTCAAAGAGGTTAGTTAACCTTTTGGATGGACGATACTGCTATCAAGTAATGGTACAGTTAACACCCTTCTGGGCGCAGGGGTTGAAACAATACTTACAGTGACTTAGTCATCAACAACGCGACCCGAAATCGGAGGTGATTAGAATTGCCATTAAAGATGTAAAGTTGTAATATTCGTAAATGGATACTTGAATTAAAATACGGAAGAACTAAAGTTAGGTATACTATAACTTGAATTGCACCTTCACAAGTAAATCGAAGATAAAATGAAAAATTATAATGAGGAATTAATCGACCACCTATATGACACTTTAAAGGTCTTATTCGAGACAAAGACCATATTTATACTTCTATTGCTATCCCTCCCAACCTTACTAGTCTTTAATATTAATTCATTATTTATATTTATTATTTACCTCATGACAGTCTGTATACTGTCAAAATCAGCGAGGTTAGGGGGCATATTAGGAATTTATATAGTTTGGTTAACATTAATATTGTATTATAACGCTCCAGAACCAGGCCATTACATCGAAGTGATACTTAGAGGCTCACCAAGAGGGAATTCTGTAACAAATCACATAAAAAGTAGTAAAGAAATAATAGATACAATTCCCAAAGGGCTTCAAGCCAAACTATTTGTATCTTTTTTTCATAGTCTTTTTTATGGGGGGTTTATCGGTTTAGGCTTAGGTATGGTAGGACGCACTTTAAAAAAACAAAATAAATAAGCAATTCAATCGCCTTTATTGACAAATGAGTAGAATTTAACAATATTTAATCACCACCTTGGTAAACAGTGCGGGATTACCAGGGCAAGAGCATGAATTTTTTTTAAGCATTTATTATCTTATCCAAATACTCTGAATTCATTGCGGCTAGGCGTCTCTTTCGCCGTAGACTTAATTTGCTTGGCCCTTTTTCAGTATATTGTCGGTAGTCTGCCGCATTCTTACTAGATTTTCTGCACTATCATCTCGAGATATCTGGCAAGCATCCTTATTTATTGTCACATCCAGTACCCAATGAAGCTGATTTTCAACAGCCCAATGACTACGAGCAGCGTCAGCTAATTCCTCTACTGATAATATCGCGGAACTGATATGTCTGAAGCTTTCCTTCACCTTTGTGTATCTGATAACTAATGACTTTGCCAACTGATTGTATTGTCGGCTATTTAGCATCTATCAGCTCCTTGGAAGCCGCTATGGTTTGATACTCCTGATATTCTTTTCGACTACGCAGCACCTCGATTTGAGTAACATTTTCAGCTTCCTCAAACTGAGCTGCAAAGGTCTCTTTTACGCGCTGATACAAAGCACTTTGATTGCCTTTGACTGCTAACAGGAAGTCGGCGCCTTTACCTATGATGGTATGAGCAATCTCTGCTTGAGTGCTCATACCATCAATGGTAACCAGTGCGCCTTTAATATCCAATAAGGCTAATAACTCAGGGAACGCGGTGTGATCTCATTGGACTTCGCATCGGTTTTAAGTTGTCCCATCACTACACCATTGTTGGCAGAGAAAGCATTCACCATATGAATAGCCGATTGACGCTCCTCAGTGTTATAAGAATCGAGTAAGTTTGCCATAAATGGCCATGATTTGACCTTGAGTCAATTGTTGGGTTGCTTACATCCATGAAATAAAGGCTTGTTGCAACGCTTCTGGATCAACTTTGCTGATAATTCGTGCGATGGTGTCATGAACAGGAATACCTTTGCTGAAATCACCATACTTCTTCAGTAATTCCAAGTGACAATGACGAAAGTCTTCAATATTTTCCCCACTCTCAGAGCCACCGATGACCGCCACCACGGTTAAGAACAACACATCAAACAAAAGATAAGTCACTTTGGCGGCCTGTCGGTGGTCTTCAATAAGTTCAAAGTGCTTGGTAAGGGAAAGAAGGCTAATGATCGTGTCTCATCAAAAGAGAATATAAGATCACAAAGCCGTCAAATTGAGAAGTATTGCTAGTTTGAATGGCTGAAAATTGTTCGCTATGTCATCCTGATGCACTCATCGTCTATTTATGTGCCGATTTAGTCGATTTTCGAAAATCGATTAATGGTTTGGCGGCTCTGGTCAAAGCGGAATTGGAGATGCCAGTGCTCAATGGCGCTGATGGATGGAAGTCAATTCAAGAGTTTGGTGAGTTGCAACTGGATTGGCTAAGGCATCATCGTCCCTTTGAAAATGGCATTCCAAAACGCCATTGTATTGCTAATATAATCAGAGCATTAGATACAGATTCTTTACTCAAGGCACTGTTAAATCGGAGTAATTCTCGTCGTGAAGAAGCTCAAAAGCCATACATTGCGATTGATGGTTAGGTGCTTCGAGGTTGCTGGAAAGACAATGTGACAATGCGCTAAATGTGGTTAGTGCATTTGATGTTGATAATGGGCTAGCCTTATATCAACAAGCTGCGAAAAATAAAGGCCAAGAAGGTCAAGTTGTCCGTGATATCATCGACATATTAGCGTGTAAAGATTGCATTGTGACGCTTGATGCTCTGCATTGCCAAACGAAAACGTTGGAAACAATTGTAAAGAATAAGGCTACTTTATTATCCAAGTCAAAGCCAATCAGCGTAATTTACATAATGCTATCGCTGAGCACTTTAAAGCTCACTATGACAGCATGGGCCCACACGAAGAAACACAAAGCAATGGAAATGCTCATGGCCGAAGTGAAAGTCGTCTAGTTATGCAACTACCGATTAAATTACCGCAGAAACTCAAAGAGAAATGGCCTAATGTCAAAACGGTGATTGAGATTGCAAGAGGTCGTAAATTAGGTGACAAAACCAGTTATACCTCCCACTTCTATGTCAGTTCATTGGCGGTAGAGCCAGAGTTAGTGGCAAAAGTAATACGCGAAACATTGGCACATAGAGAATCGGCTTCACTGGGTCTTAGATGTTGTCTTCAAAGAAGATAAATTAAAGGTATCAGACCCCGACGGGGCGGCGCACATCGCTTTATTCAACAGGGTATGCTTAAACATAATCAGATAACATCAAGGTAAAAAAGACAGTTTAGCAGCGAAACGAAGAGGAGCAGCTTGGAATGGTGATTTTAGGACGGAGTTACTCTTTGGTTAATCTATGAGCAAAGTGGAATCCCATCCTGGTGGCGCACTATTTGTGTTTTGTAATAAAGGGCGCGACAAACTCAAACTGCTGTACTGGGATAACACTGGCTTTGCCCTATGGTATAAGCGATTAAACAAGCATAAATTTAAATGTCCCAAACTCATGTTACCCACCATGACATTAACTGAGCAACAATTACACTGGTTATTAGCGGGTTATGATGTGATTGACCACAGCAAAATTGATGTCGCAGGTAAGCAAGTGCTTTAATTATTCAAAAGATATGGCGATCGATTAATGATCATCAAAACAAGTTCATTTAGCACTACAAAACCATTATTGATGCCATTATTAATGCCTTAAAATAGGCTTCATGAAAAATGAACTCGCCCTTAAACAGCGCATCGCTGAGCTGGAAAAACTGCTCGAAAATGAGCGGCAATTATCTTTACAGAAAGATGCGCAAATCGCAGCGTTAGAAGAACGCTGGCGTTTAGCTCAACAAAAACAATTCGGCAAAAGTGCTGAAGGCTTTGTAGGGCAAGACGAGTTATTCAATGAAGTGGAGGAAATTGTTTAAGCCGCTGCCAAAAGACTTATTTCGTGGGCAGGTTATCCACGACATCGAAGATAAAACCTGTAATTGTTGTGGCGGTGAGCTACATAAAATGGTTGAATATAAGTCAGAAAAGCTTGAGTTTATTCCCGCTCAAATCAAAGTGATTGAGCACATTCGGCCTAAGTACGCTTGCCGTCACTGTGATAAGCTCTCGACTAATATGAAGCATATCCAAGATAAGTTAGTTTGGGTTACCTCTGATGAGGTATTTGATGTAGCATTGGATATTCTCCAAGATTCAGCCACTTATGGGCAATGGGTGGGAGAATATTTATCTGCTGATAATAAACGTCAAATTTGGATCACCGCAGGTTTTGCTCATGGTTTTTATGTGTTGAGTGACTCTGCTGATTTTCTTTATAAATGTACGGATTAGTATAATACATCATCTGAAAAAGCGATTTTATTGAATGATGCGGATTTGAATATCAACTGGCCATTAACTTCTAAACCATTATTGTTATATGAAGATCAGCAAGCGTTTTGCTGATATTGAACCACTGTGGTGGTGACTTCTTACCTCCTATCAGGCGATGTTATGCGCAACTAAATCAGGATACTTTTCTTACGAAACTTGCCCTTTTGTAAAATGTAAGTTAATAGTCTAAGCTGAAATCAAATATAATGAGTAGACTATTTAATGGGTGCGGGCTATGTTCAGGAGTCGAGTGATTTTCTTGTTTTGGATCTTAATTGTACTTCAGGGATGCAGTGACGACAGGGATAATAACGCTGTTAAACCGCCGGTAGTTCCCCCCGTGCAGCCACCCGTTGAGGTGGTATTGCCAGTCGCTGATGCAGGGCATCCCATCCTAACCAAGATCGGCGCCAGCGTCATACTCAATGGCAGTGGCTCCCATGACCCAGATGGCAAACCATTAACGTTTCAATGGCAACTGATCTCTCTGCCGCTAGGAAGTACTGCCCAGCTTTCTGGTTCAACCAACCCCTATCCACTGCTGACGCTCGACCGTCCAGGCGAGTACCGGGTTCAACTGGTTGTCAACAATGGCACCCAAAGCAGTCTTCCTGCGGAGGTTGTCATAACCGACACAGATACGCCTCCCGTTGCTGACGCTGGGCTGGATATTAAGTTGTCTGGCACAGCCGCCGTTATGCTTGATGGCAGTCAAAGCTTTGATGTGGATGGCGACAGCCTCAGTTATTCATGGACGCTTGTTGAGCGCCCCTCGGGCAGCCAAGCAAGCCTTTATCGAGACAAAACAGCGTTTCCGTTGCTTCAGCATGATATTGCAGGGCAATATGTTGCAGAGCTGGTGGTGAGTGACGGCACCCAGGAAAGTGCTCCAGATCGGGTGATCATCTCAGACACCAATACTGTGCCGGTTGCAAAGGCGGCTGCCGGTGCTTTTATCGCCCTGGGCACTGCAGTAAAGCTCAATGGCTCTGATTCTTTTGATGCCGATGGTGATAGCTTAACGTATGGTTGGCATCTGGTTTCCCGGCCTGAGGGCAGCCAGGCAAATCTTTTGGATACCAGTGCAGCAGCAACCAGCTTTACGCCTGATGTGGCTGGCGATTATGTCGCAGCATTGGCAGTAAAGGACGTCAGTAGCACTAGTGAAACAGCCACAGTAACCATTCATGCCGCTTCAATGGTAAACCGGGCTCCCATTGCGGTAACCGGGCATGACAGACAGATTGCCACCTCGCAACCCGTGCATTTAGACGGCAGTGCGTCCCACGACCCTGATGGAAACGTTATAAACTACCGCTGGTCACTGGTACACAAGCCGTCTACCAGTCAGGCTCAGCTTAGTGAACCCTTTAGCGTGCATCCTTTCTTTACCCCAGATGTTCCCGGCAGCTACGTAGCGCAGTTAATCGTTAACGATGGCAGTCGTGACAGTCTGCCGGTCAGTGTGCTGTTAACCGACAGCAACCTGCCGCCAGTGGCGCACGCAGGCAGCGATATTAAAGGTGGCCCGGGACAGACGGTGCTGCTTGATGGCAGTGCATCCTCCGATGGTAATGGCGATCCACTCAGTTATCGCTGGAGTTTGGTGAGTCAACCCGCGGGTAGTCAGGCTGTGTTAACCGACACCAGCTCCGCCCAACCAGCGCTGACCCTAGATACTCAGGGCCACTACGTGGTGCAGCTTATAGTGAATGATGGTTATGCCGACAGCGCTCCGGATACCATGGTGATAACCGATGTCAACCTTGCTCCGGTTGCCAACGCGGGCAGCGATCAAAAAGCCAGCAAAGGCAGCCGGGTTAACCTCAGCGGCACACGCTCCACTGATGCTGAAGGGCAGCTATTGAGTTATCGCTGGACATTGCTGAACCAACCTGCGGGTAGCGTTGCTGTGCTTACTGATACCGACACTGTGGACACCGAGTTTGTGGCTGATCTCAGTGGCGATTATATCGTCCAGCTGGTAGTCAATGATGGTGAGCTCGACAGTAAGCCTGCCACAGTCATAGTGCGTGATTTTGATAAAAATACCTTACCTGTAGCCTATGCAGGCTCGGACCTTGCGGCCGAAGCGGGGATGAGTATATTGCTCGATGGCAGTGCGTCATTTGATGCCGATGGCGATAGCCTAAGTTATCAATGGGCGCTACTGACCCGTCCGAGTGGCAGCAACGCCCAATTAGCGGATGCTGCCAGTGCCAACCCAAGCCTGAAAACCGATCTAGTTGGTGACTATGTGGTGCAGTTGGTGGTGAGTGATGGCAAGGGGAACAGCTTGCCGGATACAGTACTTATCCATGATGTGGCTAAAAATGTTGCCCCTATCGCCGATGCGGGCAACAACCAGCAGGTGGATGTGGGAGCCCAGGTGACACTCAGTGGTCAGGCATCGTTTGATGCCAATGGTGATGCATTGAGTTACCACTGGGCCTTGATCAGCAAGCCTGCTGCCAGTATGGCTATGCTAACCAATGACAATCAGGCTAGCAGTCAATTCACCCTGGATATTGCCGGTGCCTATGTTGCCCAGCTAGTCGTCAATGACGGTAAACTAGATAGTAGCCCAGTGACTGTTTCCATAACCAATAAACCAAGTAGTAACATCGGTGCTAACCCTGTACCCAGTGGCCATACGCTGATTTTAAACAGTTCTCTTGGCGGGGAGGATGAGATAGGAGGGCTTTACTCTATTAGCGAGAAAAATATTACTGAAATTCATCCTCTACTAAGCCTCAAAGGTAAGCCCGGAGTCGAGACTACAGGATACCTTGGATTGGTATTTAACCAAACAACTGGCAAATTTTACTTCATGCTGCCAAATGAGGGGCTGTATGCTGGCGCTGCCGTAATGAGCTTTGATCCAGTGACCAAAGTCGTTGATATTCTACATCATGTTGAATATGAGATAGTGAATGGTAATCGCGTTTATGGTTTTGATACCCGTTTGCTGCTTCACCCTTCTGGCAAAGCACTTTTTGGTTTGGCCAAATACGGTAGTTATTTGAATGCTGGACGGGTGTTTTATCTGAATATCGACCCTGCCAGCCCCGACTATCTGAAATTTGCCTGGGTCGCAGACCTCGGTGCACCGGATATCCAAGGCAACACATTTGGGCGCTCCCCATTGGCGCATATGCAATGGAACGGGGATAACCGGATATTTATCGCCAACTACAGTAGACGTAACGCTACCAATACAAATGTGCTGGAGTTGACGCCCTCAGATCCTCAGGACCTTAGCAAGCCTTGGGTATCAACGCCTTTTATGACTCCCACATATTTCAATTCACTTTATTACAGTTACTCGGGGCATTATCTCCATGTATCGGGAAATTCGTTTGTCAGTGCCCTGCAAAATAGTGGCAAAACCATCTTTAACGTTAATACCCGTGATGGGGGGGCTGAAGGGTATGTTAATTTTGAGTGTTGGAAAAGTCTGGGAGTATTCAGTTGGACTGGCAATGATCTGTTCTCGGTTTGTGCTGGGTCATCGACCCACCCGGCGATGTTAACTGAAGTGAACGCTGGCAGTGGGCAATCGAGTGATGTTCGACGATTCTCAAATTGGGGAGGCTTAACAGCAACCGGATTTGCACCATCAACAGTGGGAGGTGCTCTCTATATTTCAAATGGAGATGAAAGTGCACTGGCATTTGCCAGTGAGATTCGCCTTAGCGGCTCCAATAAGGTTTTTGGTATAACTCTTGGTACCTCTCAGCTTCGAAGTATTAACAGCCTTAACTTTTCCGATTTCCCTGTTATTGTCGGCGGAGGGAATAGAGGGTATATCTTTATTGGCGATCCCGGCATTGCAGATTTTTCCAATGACAATATCAATGACAGATTTGTATCTGTTATCAGCTTTGATGGTGGTGATACCCGTCATGGAGCCATCATAACTAAAGATCGTTTGGATGATAGCCTATCGGTAACCAGTTTGGGCTATACCGCTGGTGCATATCCAATAGGCAAGCCGTTAATTCACAGTAATGGGAAAGTATACGGCAGCGTCTGGTATGCTCCCGGTTTCACCGGTTCCGGCGCGCAATTCAGTTATGACCCAAACAATGCCATTATTCAATATGGCAGTGGTAATGGTGATATTCGCCCGGGCATTGCCCTGAAGGAGGACGACCGTGGTGGGTTGGTTGGACTGGGGATCGATATTTTAGACAATTTCAGACAAATTTTGTACCGCATTGACCCAGATTCACTGGCTTTCACCGAGTTGGCCGCCTTCGATATCACTAACAGTGCCCAGGCGACCAGCGAAGTGCAACTGAGAAATGATGAGGCCTGGTTTGTTTCCAACAGCGCTATTCACTGCTACAACATGCAAACCAAGGCTCAGGGTTCCAGCGCATTTGTGAGTACTGATGGGCATTTACCCGTGAGAGGATTGAGTTTCAGTGACGCCACCAATACCTGGTATGTGGCAACCCGATCCAGTGCAACAGCAAATCAAGGTACTATACAAGCCGTAAGCAATGATTGTGGTCAGCCGCTAAACAATGATGTGGTAACTGGGTTGACCGATATACCATCCACAGGCCTGCTCACCGCCTCAAACGGCAAGCTATACTACGGCACAGAAAATGGTAAGTTGATGGAGTTTGATCCACTGCTCAATCAGGTGCAACAATTTGCATCAGTGGGGCCCGGGGAGGTGTTAGGTTATCTCACCGAAGACAGCAATGGTGACATCCTCGGCATTATGCGCCAGAACAACGATGATGTGTTGTTTGCAGTACCTTTAGGCGGGGGCGCCGTGACCTCCAAGACATTACCGCGTACATCACCAGCAGACGTTTATTACCCAGGCGTGGTAGAACTCAAATAGTCGCTTATGAAAAAATACGACCCTATGATCTAATGACATTCAGATAAGTATCATCGCTTATACTTAAATGGATACTTAGGTTGTATAAGGAAGGCTGAACATGAAAAAGTTTGGCCTCCTTCTTTATTTCTTTTCTGGCAACATAGAGCGAATGATGCATTCACACATATGTATTACGCTGCAAGAATAATCTGTTGAGGGAAGTTAACTTAGGTCCAGCTTGTTGCAAGGGGAATACCAGGATGCCTTTATTACGGATATTGAGGGCAGCATTTAAGTCGCGACTTATATCCGTAGTGTTTCAACAGGAACTGTCCCACTTGTGAACCGACAAAGGCATATCTTCCACTTTATGACTAAAGCTTAAGGTGATCAAAGTTCTCAATGTCCTCGTCCCCCCCTCGACCCCAGAGAGTAATTCATAGATAGCGAGTAGAAAAATATCGATAAGTTAATGTTTTTTTTAAACGTAATCGTTTGGGCTACTTTATCTTATGCGTCCAGCGAATTACACCTAGCATCGATGTTTTGATTGTCTAAAAATATTTGTTCAAAAATAAATTTGGAGCAGGTGATGAAAACATACAGAACAACTACTTAGTGACAGATGCTACTTCAATAACGCGGCTCGTTTAGTGGCACTAATATCGAATTTTGCCCTCTATCACCACTTACTATAAACAGCGCTTTACTGGCTGAGTATCAGCCTAATTCAACCTTGCCAGTGCAA
Source organism: Pseudoalteromonas sp. DL-6 (assembly GCF_004328665.1). Taxonomy (NCBI): domain Bacteria; kingdom Pseudomonadati; phylum Pseudomonadota; class Gammaproteobacteria; order Alteromonadales; family Pseudoalteromonadaceae; genus Pseudoalteromonas; species Pseudoalteromonas sp. DL-6. Next base: position 2,569,025 of record NZ_CP019770.1, on the reverse strand, counting down.
ACAACGAACCCCACATCATCACGTTTTATTCAGTTAAAACAAACCACCACTGAAGTCTGCGCGCAAACTCATAAAAATACACTGCAGCTTTATACCCGCACAGGCCAGTTAATGTTTCCTGCCAATTTAGCAACGAACGATATCGTTTCCATCATTAAAGGGCTGATGGCATGAAGATGTTTGTTGATGTGCCCACCGTTTATTTATGTGCGGATGTGGTCGATTTTCGTAAATCGATTAATTGATTAGCCGCCTTAGTGGAAGCAGGGCTTGAACTACCGGTGCCAGTGGCGCACTATTAGTGTTTTGTAATAAAGGGCGCGACAAACTCAAACTGCTGTACTGGGATAACACTGGCTTTGCCCTATGGTATAAGCGATTAAACAAGCATAAATTTAAATGTCCCAAACTCATGTTACCCACCATGACATTAACTGAGCAACAATTACACTGGTTATTAGCGGGTTATGATGTGATTGGCCACAGCAAAATTGATGTCGCAGGTAAGCAAGTGCTTTAATTATTCAAAAGATATGGCGATCGATTAATGATCATCAAAAGACGTTCAGTTAGCACTGGAAAGCCTTTTGTTATGCCTTAAAATAGGCTTCATGAAAAATGAACTCGCCCTTAAACAGCGCATCGCTGAGCTGGAAAAACTGCTCGAAAATGAGCGGCAATTATCTTTACAGAAAGATGCGCAAATCGCAGCGTTAGAAGAACGCTGGCGTTTAGCTCAACAAAAACAATTCGGCAAAAGTGCTGAAGGCTTTGTAGGGCAAGACGAGTTATTCAATGAAGTGGAGGAAATTGTTTAAGCCGCTGAGGCTGGGCAACAATCCATTAGCTATACCCGTAAAAAGCCAGTGCGTAAGCCGCTGCCAAAAGACTTATTTCGTGGGCAGGTTATCCACGACATCGAAGATAAAACCTGTAATTGTTGTGGCGGTGAGCTACATAAAATGGGTGAATATAAGTCAGAAAAGCTTGAGTTTATTCCCGCTCAAATCAAAGTGATTGAGCACATTCGGCCTAAGTACGCTTGCCGTCACTGTGATAAATCCTCGATTCAAACACAGATAAAGCAAGCCTCAATGCCTGCCATGCCATCAACAAAGGCATTGCAACGAGCAGTTTGCTCAGTCAGCTTATCACCAGTAAATACCAATATGGGTTACCGCTTTATCGCCAGGGGGCGATGCTCAAGCAATATGGTATTAAGCTGAGTCGTCAGAACATGAGCAGCTTGATAGACAAATCCGCCACACTCTTTGCACTACTAGTTGAACGATTTAAAACAGAGTTGTTAAAGCAGCCCACGTTATTTGCCGATGAAACGCCATTAAAGGAGGTGAAATCCGATGAGTGTATTACTCTGGTCGAGATTCACCAGACCCGAATAATCCAAAAGAATTGGTTATTTAGCCAAACGGCTAACGGTGCACATGCCAGAACCACTCTTTACAGTATTATGTAAACCGCCAAAACAAATGGTCTAATCCCATTTGATTACATCATGGTTTGCCTTGATGAACTGTGTAAACCAGAACCCAATATCGATAGCTTGTTACCCTGGAATTTTAAACAGTAGGTGTTTTTCGCTAGACGGTTACGAATCATCAAGTGTCAGTTTGGTTTTAGAAAAGCTGTTTATCGTGGGTTGGCTAAAAATGACAGTAAGCTCGCCATGCTGTTTACTTTTGCAAACATGTTTCGAGTTGATCAGCTGATCCGAAAAGCAAGAGGTTAATACGTTTAAAAAACACTAAACAAGGTTCAATTATCTTGTTTAGTGGTAAAATGATAAACAACCCACATTACTGACTGTCATTGGGCTTTCAGAATGTTAAGGCGCGCTGTTTGACTTGAACGCATGTTCCTTAGAGATATCTGATATAATGTTACAAATCATTGTGTTAGTAGAGTTAAAACCTTTTACAGTCAATAGTTAATGAGTAAGTTTTTCAAACGCTCTAAGCATGAACAAGTATATTCGATGTAAATTGATTGGTTAGATTATTTTTTCCATATTCACATGCTCAATATTAACTTCAATATATGCTTTACCATGTTTTGAAAAGCCTAATTTTTCATAAAAAGTTATTGCATGACTCTGTGCTCCAAGATAGACTCTTTTTAGATTGTTTTTTCTTGCCTCTTTGATTAAAGATATAATAATCTCAGCACCCAACCCTTTACCTCTATATTCCTTAAGTACAGCTAATCTGCCGATATGACCATCATTTAGCATTCTGCCTGTGCCAACATATTTATCATCGGAACGGATCAGCACGTGTACAGCATCATGATCTTGACCATCAAAATCCATATTGGGATCAATATTCTGCTCACTCGTAAATACTTTGCTCCTTATGTTTTTGATCTCCGGAGCATATTTTTCATCAAACGATACCGTAATTATTTTCACTGCTTTTTCCTTGTTATAACGTTTTAATATTTGACGCCTACGCCTAGTTTTTCCAATCGCTTACTACTAGCCTTTCTATTTACGTGCACATGCTCCAGTTATTTGAGGCAGCGGTAGGACTGCGGAATTAGCTAATTATAAGTATTGCCTGTAGCTCTTCTAAAAGCTTATTCTTAATATAATATTTCAATAATTGTACTCTTTAAGTTGTGGCAATCAAGTTTTATGATGATTTTGTTGATTACATATATCTGACAGGAGCCGTTATGAAACATATAAAACGTCTATAGCTCTGATCTCACTGCTGGCGTTTAACCCTGCTTATGCAGTGACTGATATTGAAGTGGTCGCGCAACTGGAAGGCAGTCGGCGGGGAACCCAATGTGACGACCACCGTTCGTATTATATTTTCACCACAACTCATTGATTTAAAGGTTATTTACTGGTGTTGGTATCGATGCTACTGAAGAGTGCGTTGTCTGGGTTCTGGATATGGGCAGTGATACTGCTCCTGCGCAGCCAGTTGGCTGGAACAGTATTGGTCAAAGTTATCTCGGTTGAAAAGGAAGCATTGGTTGGTACACCTTTTCTGCAGGACTTTGCGATTGATACGAGCGTAATAAGGTCTATATTGCGGATATGACCCTAGGTATCCTTGCTGGTGAAGCCAAGCCCGCGCTTGTTGTTGATCTTGAAACGCCTAAAGCCCGCCGGGTGTTGGAAGCTGATATCAGGCTGATGATGGGAAATCATACAGTCAAGATTGATGGAACGGTTATGGAAACTAGGCGAGAAGGCGGTACGAATGAGGCTCTTTATCTGGATCACTATCGATACTCAGTACCAGTGGGTTTATTTTGCTACCGTTAATGGCAGTAAGGTTTATCGAATTCCCGGAGCAGTACTGGCTGATAAGTAGCGACTGCTTTTACTGCAGTATGGGGCGCTGCTTCTGCGGTTAGCAAATTCCAGTTGCTTAAGGGGCTCCAAGGCGCATATAAGCCTATGGTGTTGCAGACTCGATTAATGATTAAGCTGCTCAAGGCGTTGACCAATATCAAGGTGATTGCATCGGCTCCGCCTTGATACGCAGAAATGGATGAAGTCCCTGAGTGCAGACCATGTTGCCAGTCTGAATCAGACGTATAAGCATCTTGCTGCGATTGCAAACTTTATCGCCCCGCAGGGTAAATTTGGTTTGACTGATGATCCAGAACGTCTCAATATTAGTGTTTTCAAGAATAAAAGTGTGTCGGTACACTGGGCGTTTATGTTTACTAAATCGATTTTGAGACAGTGGATATTGCCTCGCAAGGGGGGAATCGTATCGCCGAGTTGATTGAAAAGGGACAAGTCATCAGGACACTGGATAAAAATTACGGAAAAATCAATGTAGAAAATATAATTAGAGAACATAAGTTGATTGCACCAAGTAAAAAGAAAGATCGTTCTCTCAAATTTCTGAGAGTATTAAAAGTAATACTAGTCATTATTGATGGTTTCTCGAAATAGGCTGGCGAATGAAAAATGTAGATTATTACTTCTGTTTAAACTCTCCATGGTCGCTTTTTTCCTCTGTGCAGATACGGAGTCTATTGCCGTGCTACAACGCAAGCTTGAATCTGAAGCCGATTGATATTGGACGGTTATTTGATGCCACCGGAGGGTTACCATTGAAGAAGCGTTCTCTTAATAGACAAAAATATCGGTTGCAGGAATTAGAGCGTTGGAGTCGGCATCTTGAAATTCCCATCAATTTACATCCTAAGTTTTATCCTTGTAATGAGGCTAGAGCAGATGCTCTGGTGATGTCTGCGGAGCAGGAGAACGGTCAAGGGCTGGAAATGGCAATTGATATTGGTAAAATGCTCTGGCGCCATGAGACTGATATTTCTACTCCAGAGTTTATTGAGAAACAGATGAATAGCTTTAATCTTTCGGAGCTTATGTGTCAGAAGCAGTGTAGTGAAATTATGGCCTCGAATACTGATGAATTGATTGAAAAAGGCGGTTTTGGGGTGCCTACTTTCATTGTCGATGATGAGGTTTTCTGGGGGCAGGATCGAATCATTTTTTTAATCGAAGCGCTTAAATAACTGTATGCGTCTAGCTAAGTACAGCTAGCATCGATGTTCTGATTATCTAAAAATACCTGCTCAATAATAAATTTGGAGCAGGTGATGAAAACATACAGATCAACTACTTAGTGACAGGTGCAACTTCAACAACGTGGCTTGTTTAGTGGCACTAATATCGAATTTTGCCAACACTATAATGTCTCTATAACCACTTACTATAAACAGCGCTTTACTGGCTGAGTATCAGCCTAATTCAACCTTGCCAGTGCAAACAACGAACCCCACATTATCACGTTTTATTCAGTTAAAACAAACCACCACTGAAGTCTGCGCGCAAACTTATAAAAATACACTGCAGCTTTATACCCGCACAGGCTCTCTCATGCTATTGTTTAGGGTCCAAAGTAAAGGCTGAAAAGGTCAGCGAAGTACGACAACAGACTGTCACCATACGGTGCAATGGACGTATGAATTGACCTCCAAAGAGCCTTGGGTACTGGTGACTAACTCGACTATGGAAGCCATGTCGCCTTAGAAACTGGTCAATATTTACCATAAACGAATGCAAATAGAGGAAACATTTAGAGACTTAATAAAGTCCCGCTTATGACTTTGGTTTACGTCATAGCAGAACACGTTATACGGCAAGGATGGACATACTGCTATTGATAGCGTTATTGGTGCAACTGGCATTTTGGTGGGTAGGATTATATGGAGAAACACAGCAATTACAGAGGCACTTCCAAGCAAATACGGCAAAGAAAAGGAATGTGCTATCAACAATCAGGATGGGCAAAAAACTGCTGCGGCGACGGCATGATTATCCCATATCAGCAGATGATTTACTTTGTGCTGTGAGGAAACTTGCGCACTCTCATTACTCATGGTTGTTGGGGTTATGAATTATGAGGGGCCTACAGCATCTTGCTCCAGTGTATGAATGTAGCAGATTATAACTGAAAAAATCGCTGTTGCAGATTGACACAAATTGCCGCAGCTTGATTTTTTGTGATTGGATAATAGAAACCCCTGCTTAAGTAGAAGCAGGGGTTTAGAAATAGATGCAGGAGCATGTTTTTGAAGCTCGGTTTATTGAGGCTCGACTGATTAAGACACAGCTGCATACACGACTACTTCACATAGCATCTCTTCGCGGGCAAGTCCTGCAACAACCATAGCGGCACGGTTTGGATAGGGCGCTGCAAAATACTCTGCATAAACTTTATTAAACACAGGTAGTTGCTCACGAGCCGTGACATAGATTAAGACTTGCGTAACATCATCCATTGTCAGTTTAGCGGCTTCAATAGTGTGCTTTAAGTTATCCATTGTTTGGCGGGCTTGTGCTTCGATCCCTCCGTCAACAACCTTGCCTTGTGCATTAATAGGGATCTGGGCAGTATAGAATTGATTGTTAGCAATAATAGCCCACTCCAGAGGGGCTGCTGATGCAAATAGGTCGGTTTTTACGGCTGTTTTCATATTGTGTTTCCACTTTATTAACTGTGAAGGTAAAAAGGAGCCATAAACAGGCTCCTTTTGAATCATTTAAGGCACTAGAGACCTTGCTCATCCACCATTTTTTTCGCGATCTGCGGTGCAGTCCATAATGAAGGTAGTAATACCAGAGATACCGGTACGGCCGTGACAACAATGAAGGATTGCAGGGCTGAAATACCACCTGATCCGATAGAGATTAGTAGTGCCGCAACGACACCCATCATGACGCCCCAGAAGACACGTATAGAGCTTTTCGGATGATCCGTTCCTGTCATTACCATGGAGACGGCATACGTCATGGAGTCTCCGGTGGTGGCAACAAAGATAGTGGTCAGGATCAGAAATAGTACTGAGATAAAGAAGCCCATCGGTAGCTGTTCAGTAATCGCCAGCAGGGCCGCCGGTAAATTGAATCCGATGAAGGGTTCAGAAATAACGCCGGGGTTCGCCAGTTCAAATGCAAGACCACTACCACCCACAATCGTAAACCAGAAGCAGGTAATAACGGGTGCCACGATAGAGATCATAAGTACCATTTGACGGAGAGTGCGGCCACGGGAAATACGTGCAACGAACATCGCCATCAGCGGACCATAACCCAGAAACCAGCCCCAGAAGAACACGGTCCACCAGTCTAACCAGCCTGGGCTGGCACGAAAAGTTGCCATTGGGATGAATTTATCCAGGTAGATACCAAAAGAGTGCAGGTAACTATCAATGATAAAGGCGGTTGGGCCAAAGAGCAGGATAAACGCCATCAGAGCAACGGCTAAAATCACATTAGCGCGACTAAGTATTTGTATACCGCGGGCCACTCCACTAACCGCAGATAGTGTATAGATGGCGATCAGCCCGAGTAGAATGATGACTTGGGTCGTATAGGTGTAAGGAATGCCAAAAAGTTTTTCCAGTCCAAAGCTGACTTGCAGACCAAGAAAACCGATCGGGCCAACGGTGCCGGCCACCACTGCCAAAACACAGCAGGAGTCAATAATGGCACCAAAAGGGCCTTTCATAACGCGATCACCAAATACAGGGTACAGCAAGGTGCGCGGCTTGAGCGGCAGTCCTTTTTCATAATGCAGGTACATGTAAACAATGGCTGTCAGGCTGCCGAGAATCGCCCAGGCAAGAAAGCCCCAGTGCATAAAGCTTTGCGCTAATGCATTGTAGGCCGCTTCAGTCGTGCCTGTTTCACCTCCAAATAACGGGGGGGGAGAGGTAAAGTGAGCCATAGGCTCAGCTGCAGCCCAAAATACACCGCCACCCGCAAGTAGCGTACACATGATAATGGATATCCACTGGAAGGTTGAAATTTCAGGGGCTTTTAAACCGCCGAGAACAACTCCCCCAGTGCGCCCGAGAGCCAGGATAATACCAATGAAAAATGTCAGCAATAAGAGTACTTGCCAGTAAGCTCCGAAGTATTTGGTGGAGGTGGCAAATGCACTGTTAACCCAGCTAGACATCATGTCGATGTCATAGAGTGCCAATATTGCAAACAGTACTACCGTACCGCCACTTATAAGGAATACAGATATATCAACGCCTGAAAACGATGTGTTTTGGCTATTATCTGGTGCGTCAGTCGCCAGAGAAGCCTGAGTTGTTTTACTCATATGAGTCTCCTGATGGATCTCTTATAGTTATTAGTTGATCAGGTCATTTATTGATACAAGGAGTCGCTATTGCGTTCCTTATTATCAAACACCTACATTTAATGGCTTAAGTGCATCATCCAGAAAGTTCAGCCAGTTCAGGCCCATGACTTTGGCCACATCGTCTGGGCTAAAACCACGTGCTAGCAGTCCATTAGTGATATTTGGGAAGTCCCGGTTATCCTTGAACCAGGACAATGGCCGAGGCCAATTGGCGTTGGTCTTGGAACCTTCACCGTAATCCATATCCTTTGACCAGCGGCCGTTGCGTAACCATTCAAGAATCGATAACGGTTGTTCCTGACAAAGATCAGTTCCAATACCGATATGATCGATTCCCATTAGATCTGCGGTGCTGGTGACCATGTCGCAAAACTCATTTAGCGTGCAGTCCGGGCCATTTTTCAGATGGAATGGGTACAAACTCAAACCCAGTAAACCGCCGGATTCACCGAGTGCTTTGAGTACCGTATCGGACTTGTTGCGTTTTGCTTTGTGAAAGCTGGTAGGGTTTGCATGCGAAATCACAATCGGGCGCTGTGAAATCTCAATGGCTTCCAGCGTACTGCGTTCTGCGCTGTGGCTCATATCGATAACCATACCGACGCGATTCATCTCTTTGATCGCTTGGCGGCCAAAACGCGTTACACCGCTATCTTCAGCTTCGTAGCAACCGCAAGCGAGTAAGCTTTGGTTGTTATAGGTGAGCTGCATAATCATCAGGTTTAGCTCGCGCATCACCTCGATCATGCCGATATCGTCTTCAATGGGAGAGCAGTTCTGCGCGCCAAACATGATGCCTACTTTGCCGAGTTGTTTCGCGCGGCGTATATCCGACGCGCTTTTGACTGGCATAATCAGGTCACTGTTTTGCTCGAAAAGCCGGTTCCATTCCGAAATACGCAGCAGTGTTTCACGAATTTGCTCGTGGTAAACGATGGTGGCATGCACCATCGTTACGCCACCTTCGTGTAGCTGCTCGAAGATTTTACGGTTCCAGTTCGAATACTGCAGACCGTCAATCACAATCAGATCGTTATGCAATGCATTATTCATGGGTCTGCTCCTGTCAGGCGCGGATGTAAGTCGTTTTTACAACGGTGTAAAACTCTTTCGCATAGGTGCCTTGTTCACGCGGGCCAAAGCTGGAATCTTTGCGTCCACCGAATGGCACATGGTAGTCAGTGCCTGCTGTCGGCAGGTTAACCATCACACAGCCTGTTTTGGCATTGCGTTTGAAGTCCGTTGCGTATTTCAGAGATTCTGTGCAGATACCGCCGGTAAGGCCAAAGTTGGTATCGTTCAGCGTCGCCAGTGCTTCGGCGTAATCTTTAACTTTGATGACACACGCGATCGGTGCGAAGGCTTCTTCACGGTTAATCGTCATAGCATTGGTGGTGTTGGTGAACAGCGCCGGCTGCATGTAGTAGCCTTCGGTCTCTTCTTTCAGTACTTCACCGCCATAAACCAGCGTGCCGCCTTCATTTTTAGCGAGTTCTAAATAGCGTAAGTTTTGTTCCATCTGACGCGCATCGGCGACCGCACCAATGTGTACACCGGCTTTTAATGGATGACCCACCACCAGTTTTTTCATTCGTGTAATAACGGCAGCAACGAAACGATCATGGATGCCTTCAGTGACGATCAAACGAGAGGAGGCTGTACATTTCTGGCCTGTGCCGCCGTAAGCCCCGCCAACCGCGCACTCAACGGCATTATCAAGATCAGCATCATCCAAAACGACCAGTGCGTTTTTGCTGCCCATCTCTAATTGACATTTCACCAGGTTCGCAGCAGTTGCTATGGCAACTTTACGGCCCGTTTCAAGAGAACCAGTAAAGGTTAGTGCGTTGATACCGCGAGAGTTGATCAGTACGTCACCGACTTCAGCACCAAGACCCATGACCAAGTTAAATGTACCTGTAGGCAGCCCTTGACGAGAGATAATTTCAGTGAGCGCCCAGGCACTTGCCGGAACCTGATTGGCTGGTTTGAAAACAACCGCGTTACCAAACGCTAAGGCTGGCGCAATTTTCCAGGCGCCCGTTGCTGTAGGAAAATTCCATGGAGTGATAATGCCGACGACACCCACTGGCTCACGACGGGTTTCAATCTCAACACCAGGACGAACGGAATCAGCAGTCTCACCCATTTGGCGCAGGACTTCAGCGGCGTAGTAATGAAAGAACTGACCTGAGCGGTACGTTTCGCCAACACCTTCTGCCAGCGTTTTTCCTTCTTCACGAGCGAGCAGTTCGCCAAGTTCGTCTTTACGTGCAATCAGCTCGTCGCCAATCGCCATAAGAACAGAGTAACGTTGTTCTAAACCGCTCATAGCCCATTGGGCCTGACCAACCGCAGCGGCCGCAATAGCTGCTTCAGTCTGGGCTTTATCTGCTTGCGCATAGTGACCGATTACGTCGTTGGTATCGGCAGGGCTGATGTTAGCCAGGTTGCCCTTGTTGCCTTCTACCCACTCACCTGCGATGTAATTTTTAAATACTGAATCAGACATGTTGACCTCCGGAATGTAATTGAGATAATCATAAAACTCGTGATGCAATAATAAAAATTAATAAATTATATCGAACAATAAGGTTTTCTTATCATGCTTCCAGAATTAAAAGTGATTCAGCTACGCCACTTTGTTTGGGTGGCTGAGCTAAAAGGATTTCATGCAGCGGCAGAAAAGGCGCATCGTACCCAGCCAGCTATTTCGTTATCTATCCGGGATCTTGAAAACAAACTCAGTGAAGGGTTGTTTGAAAAGCGCAATGCGAAAACGGCTAAGATCGAGCTCACACCTTTTGGGAAGTATTTTTTGCCCAAAGCAAAAGAGCTTATCGCGCATCATGATCGTATCGCCGAAGATATAATGCTGTTGTCAGAGCATAAAACCGGACACTTGCGGCTTGCCTCCGTGCCTTCTATTGCGAGCCGGGTACTGCCCGAAATATTATTGAAGTTTGTTGCGAGTTCGCCCTCTCTGCATGTTAGTTTCTTTGATGATAATTCTGATGCAGTATTGAAGATGCTAGAGAACCAGCAAGTTGATTTTGGTATTTGTCACCTGTTTCATGAGGAAGATCATAGCGACAAGGTATTTTCGCCTATCTGGGAGGATCGCATTGGTGTGGTGTGCCCTAAGGGTCATCCGTTGGCAGATAAGCAGGGCGTACATTGGAAAGAGTTGCGACAGCATCGACTGATTAGTAATGGAACCTCTCGGTTATTGGAAGATACCGAAGCGCGTCCGCTACTCGGACATTCTCAGTTTTATGTGTCCAATATGATCTCGTTAATCGCGATGCTGGAGGCGGGGTTCGGGATTACAACATTACCCTATTATGCTTTTCCTGAAGAAAGCACCATGTTGCAATTTATACCCTTAGAAACACCTGAAGTGACGAGGCGTATCGGTATTGTAAAATTAAATAACAAGTCGCTGACGCCACCGGCTCAGGCGTTAGTTGATTTTATCTTTGAGCAAAATAAAAAGTGATGGCTACCGTTAACAGTGAAATATTTTATAAGAAATAACTCACTAGAAAAGTAGTGCTGTATATAGGAAAAATAACAGTTTAAGGTGATTTGATAAGCAATACTTATCAAATGATATAACCTTTTTATTTGATAAGTATTGCCTGTTTGGCTGATGATTGAGTGACGAAAACCAGATGCAAGTATATAAACGAGGATAAAAATAATGATAACGCCAGCATACATTAAAGCTGCTTTGAGGGGCGATAACGCATTGCCGTTACGGCCGATTAACCAAGTGATGAATCTCGAGCGGTTAGGAGCAATGCATCAGAGCCGATTAAGTTTTATGCGTACCTTAGTGCGTCGCATTATGCGTCAACGCTGGCAGATTGCTCCGGCACTTTTTGAGCTTGATGCACTAGGTTACGGCACTGTGGTATACGAAGTTAAAGCACTACATGGCTTGTTTAGTTTCGTTTTATTCTCCAGTTATCTGGCCCCAGAAAACCGAAATGATCGTGTTATCGCGACTCAGTGGGATATTACCATGGCGTTGGTTGATGGTCAAGTCGACGGCATCTATCTTGAAAAACTACGTCAAAATGTGCCTAAGCAGGAAGCTGGGCGGGTTGACTCGCGTGTGTTCGTTTTATCACGTGCTAACCGAAGCGCCCGTAACTTTGGTTATGTGGTTAATCAGTTAGCCAAAGGTGAGCGGCCGGATGTCGCCAAAATTGCACAAGTTGGTTATTTGTATCGCACCACCGCTGTGTACGGCAGTGGCAAATTGGGTATGGCGGACTGGGAAAAGGTCTCTACCCGTTACCCTGATTTTGCCCGCCCTTTTGCTGCTGAGATGTTTGTTTGCCTAATGCTGCGCAATTTCAGTCTGTTACAGGTAGAGCATATTGCAAAAAATCAGTCGCCAGATTTTTTTACACCGATGCAGCCTAAGATTAAACGTTTCTTCGGTATCGGTAACTCAACAGGTTTGGGGATGGCGCCGTATCTGATCAACCATCCGCTCTTGATTAATCAATGGGTTGAGATGCGTGAATTGGCATTGGCGCGTATTCGTGTGTTGGGAGGGATTAATGCACATATCTGCCAACAGCTGGAAGAATTGATTGAACGCTGTTACGAGCATACCGCAGAAACAGTCACGGAAGATGAGTGGCAGACGAGCAACAATCAGCAAGTCCTTAACGATCTTGATGGATTAAAAGATCGTGTAGCTGTTTCTTTTAATGATTGGGATGAGTTATTAGGTTGGAGTGAGGAGCACTGTTCGTTACAAGGTCAGGAGATGCTGATCTCCATGATGTTAGAGCTTTACCCTGAGCTGGTGGATGATCTTGAAGATTATCATACGGCGGAAGAGTTTTTGGATCTTGATCCACTGATGCCGGTGCAGCAGTTAAAAGAAGTAATAGAACAGCGTTATGACTGGGCGCTGGCGATTGATTTTAACGCTGAGGGCGCGCGCGAAACATTCTGGTATCGCTCCGAAGAAAAAATGGAACCGCGCTTAGGAGGGACTGAGCTGGAAGAGGGTAGGAAAAAACAGATGGCTCTGGGCGTGGGTTATGCTGTGCGCAAATGTTATGACCAGCTATGTGAATATGTCGCCGCTTATCCCAAACATACTACCGCCCGCTTTATGGTGGCGAATCCCAAATTACGCGGCATTGTGCGCCGCATTCAGACCATGAATAAGTGCGTTTATGGTGATATTCAGGCCAATCTGCTCGATAGGAATGTTTTGCCTATGCACTTATTACGTGCCAAATTAGCATTTTTTGGTGTCGGTAAATTTGATCCTCGTTCGCGTTTATGGGTACGTAATACGATGTTTCAGGGTGCTCCGTTATTGGAAGATATCGGTAAAACATTTAATGACGACTGGTTTATGCCATTAGCACCAAAACCAGAATCAGTACAAAACCAAGAGTCCTTGGAATCAGTAACCCCATAACAGCAGGAGATCGCTATGCATGTATCAATGATAGAACTGAAAGCTGCTCTGCGCCGCTGTTTTGAAGCGAGTGGTTACTTTGTCGGCAATTATGAAGACGCCGCCAATATGATTTTGTGGCTGGAAAAACACGGACTCAATGGCTTAGGTGAGTTAGAACGAGCCATCTCTTACATCAAAGAAGATAAAGAAAAACCGTTAAGTACCATGATATACGAAGATAGCACATCGGCTATTATTGATAGCAATGGCCGCAGTGCGCTGAACTGTATCGCGGCTTCGGTTGACCTTGCTCATGCTAAAGCGTTGGAGTGTGGCATCGCAACGGTGACCGTTCATAACTGCCATAATCGTATGTTCGTGCTTAAAGCGCTGACTGATTGTGGGCGACGTGGTATCAGCGCTGCGGCTTACTGGCAAAATGGCAGCAAGGTAGTGAGTGAGCATGCCGTCGCTATTAAAGCGGGGGGTCGCTACCCGAGTTACAGCGAGGCAACCACTAACTTGGCAGCCACGGTGGGAGAAAAGCAAGCGTTGACGATTATCTGTAGCTCCCGCGTTGATCTGACGGCCTCTTTGCAGCAGTCCAAAGGTAACACTAATGCTCGTTATGTCAGTGCGTTACAGGTCGAAAAAAATAAGGAATACAGTGTTGATTACGGTATCGAAATTGATGAAACGTTGTGGACTGAGATAAATCACATCGGCGAAGGTATTCTGGTGGAAAATACTGAGCATTCTAGAATGGGGGCCGGTGGAAAGTAGAATGGTGTTATTGGTTTTGGTATTGATAATCTGATAACTAGTAGAGTTAATCATTAAATGAGCTGCTCTACTTATGATTTGCTGGCGCTATTAATCGTTACCAGTGGCATTCGAGAAACTAGCCGAGCGTGTTGTTAAAGCTGTCCGGCAGATAAAAACCTAAGAGTCGCAACTCTATAACGGTGTTATACATTCTTGCGGTCATGACGGTCATACCGCAATGTTATTAGGTGCTGCTCATGAATTAGCACGTACTCAAAACTTTGACGGTACCGTTTATTTCATCTTCCAGCCTAGTGAAGAACATGGGCTAGGGGCCAAGGCTATGATAGCCGATGGTCTGTTCACGTGTTGGAAGATCGATGCCATTTATGCAAAGTACAACTTACTAGAGATATTAGAAGGACACTTCGTTGCTCGTCTTGGATTGATCATGGCCAGTAAAAGCAGTTTCGAAATTGACCTTGTTGCCACTGGTGGTCATGCAGCAATGCCTCAAATGAGTACCGATCCGTTAGTGGTAAGAGCACAAATTGTTACAGCAATATAAACAATTGTGTCACGTAACTGAACAGCCATTTACGAAACTGCAGTTATTTCGATTACTGAGTTTATTACAAACGGTAATGTAAATGTTATTCCATCACAGGTCAAAATAAAGGGGGGATACTTGCAGCTTTGCCGATGAAGCACTGGCAAAAATAGATGCTGCTATCGAGCGCATAGTGAAAGGCCAATGTATCAGTGCCGGGGGCGATTATAAGTACCACTTTCATAACAGTTTCTTGTCCACAATAAATAGTCCAGAACAAACAGGAAATGCTGCTCGAGCGGATAAAAGTGTTGTACGGGAAAGCAAGGTTAATGCTAACTGTGAGCCCTTCACTATCAGTGAAGATTTCTCTTTTGTGCTGCGTGAAGTCGCTGGCTGTTACATTCTAATTGGTAATGGCCAAAGCGAGTGTGGTGGTACGCGCTAAATAATCCTTTGTACGATTTTAATGACAAAATATTGATACTAGGTGTCCGTTACTGGCAAGCATTGGTTGAACAAGAGTTAAAACTCTAATAATAAGGCATTTATTACATAGTAATGGGAGAGGTAGAAAACAATGAAAAAATCAACACAAATTTTACTATCGGCTTTGACTACAACAATTGCATTTTGCGGCTATACCACTGTTGTTTGTGCTGAAGATGGTATCGAGATCGGCGGAACGGTGCGACTCAACTATGTCTACAAAGATTATGACAAAAGTTCGAAAGACAAAGGAGGCGATCTTAAATTCGATATCGCCGCATTAAAATTCAGTGGAAAAAAAGGTAATTGGGGTCTAAATTCTGAATACAGATTCACCGCAAATACTAACTATATCAGATATGGTTATGGCTTTTAGATGCGGGAGCTAATTGGCAAATCCAATTCGGTATAAACCAGACGCCTTTTGGTAACCGTGATTATATCTCTAATAGTTTCTGGTTTGGCATTCCCTACTATGTTGGCCTAGAAGATGACAATGATGTCGGCATTAAAGCTGTCTATAAAAATAATGGCTGGCATACGGATATTGCCTTTTATAAAAACCCTGAATATGGTCCGACTGAAAATAAGCAATATGCACCGGATTTGTTTAGCGGCAGCATCAATGGTACCGCTTACAACAACGAAGAAACTAACCAGTTCAATCTGCGCCATACATATACTATCGAGTATGAAGGCGGATCGACTATCTTGGGTGGTTCGATTGAAGTAGGACAAATCTATAACAATGAAACTAAAAACAATGGCGATCGCTATGCAGCAGCGGTTCATCTAGACTCCAGTTATAATGACTGGAACCTGCAGCTACAAGCCTTGCAGTATGAATATGATGCGGATGATAGTCAGGATCCCAATAAAATAGGTGTTGCCTTGCTTGACTGGCAATATGAAATTGCATCCAAAGGCCAAATATACAGCCTGAATCTAGCTAAAACTATCACCACATCCTTTGGTAGCGTAAAATGCTATAACGACTTTGGCCTAATGACCCCCGATGTAGCTGATACCAGCTATGATGATAGTATGCAAAACGTCACTGGTTGTGCCATTTCTGCCGGCCCGACCTACACCATGATTGATTTTATCATGGGTGAAAATATGACTTTTTCAACCGCTAATGATGATCATGTTGGGTTACCCCAAGCCGGTAGCAATTGGGATAAGCGCGTCAATATTAACTTTGGATATTATTTTTAAATTAATATTAGCAACTTTGGGATGCCAATTTCACTTTCAATTTCTAGTTAAATGATAATAATTCTAAGCCATTATCGATTATAGGTAGTGGCTTATTATCAGATATCATGTTTGTGTAGATGCAAATATTGATTTATTTAAAAGGCAACCGTCAATAGGGTAAATTATAAATGATATGACACCCAAGGCGATGTTTTAAGTGTTTTTCATACAATCTAACAAACTATTCGACTCGCTAATATTGTTGTGAACTTATTCTCTTTTTTAAGGTGTATTGCATGAGTTTTTCTGGTTTTTCTAGTCACTTTAATGACATTGATGATCCTCGCTAAGCAAGTCCTCTGTTTGATGTGTTATTTCTTACCGTTGCTGCTGTCATGGCAGGTTGAGAAGGGTGGGTATAAATAGCAGACTTCGGTTATTGCAATTTAATGATTCAGAATATGGCATTAATTGGCCATGATTCAAGCCCAATTTAGGAACAGTGCCAGAGCAGCCCATTAACATCATCATGCTGAATGTAATAATTGAAATCTGTTTGTATATTATTATTCTTTTATTTATTTCGCGGTGACCGTAACTTAATACGCGAGTAATTTCCCATTTGTCGTCTACTTTATGCCAAATCATGACAAAGTCAGCTTTGCCTTCGCATTGGTTGGTTTTATTATGACAAAAGATATGTATCCCTTCGGTAATAACTCCAAAATCTTTAATTGAGTGGACGTTAAAAGATTCTTCAACCAACTTTCGGTTGAAATGACCACAGGCATTATTTTTAGTATTGGCAATCATGGCGTCACGATCCCACGGTCCCCCACCATTATCATGATAAAACTCAACATCAGCTGTAAAAAAGCTTGCTTGCCTATCTAGTTCTTGCGGATTTTGGCAATGATTAAATGAGTTAAACGCCGCGTATCAAGCGCTTTCATTGTGTCAGCCAACCCCATGTCATCAGCCAATGCAGGCATTGAGACCAAAGTCAATAAAACCATGTAGATTGTTTCATCGTTTCGATTCCTGCCACTACATACCGTGCAGAGTAATGGTCAGGTTACTAAAGAGTACACCTTTGATGGCCATGAAGAGTTAGAAGTGCAACTGGTAGACGCGATTTCAAAACAGCAGCTTGATCGTGTTCTTATTAAAAAGAATAACGACCGCGACCTTGGCGGATTATTTTAAGGCCAGTTATGTTAAAGAATGCGATAGAGGAATAGGCGATGGCCGTTTTGAACGATTTAGATCACAAGCTGTTAGAGCACTTTCGAGGCTATGTGGTAAAGAAAGACTTAGTGCGTATGGTAAAAGTTGGTGCCAACGTACCGGTGTTTGTATTGGAATATTTAATTGCTAATTCCTGCTCTACCGATGATGAAGAAAAGATTAAAGAAGGCATGGAAAACGTTAAGAAGATTCTTAGCGAGCACTATGTTAATCCGGAAGAAAGTTCTCTAATACATTCTAAAATAAGAGAAAAAGGTCGATTTAAAATAATCGATAAAATTTCTGTCAAACTGGATTCGAAAAAAGATATCTATTGGGCTCAGCTTCAAAATAGCAACATTAACAACGGTAATATCCGTGATGGCCTTGTGAAAGAGCATGAGAAGATGTTGATGGGTGGTATTTGGGCCATTATTGACGTCGAATATGACCCCGACATAAGAATCGGTCAAAACATATATCCGTTTGTAGTGACAAATATAAAGCCTATTCAACTGTCGACTTTTGATAACAGTAAGATTATCCAGAAAAGAAATGAGTTTTCGAGAGATGAATGGCTGAATGTATTGCTACGTAGCTGTGGATATGAGCCTGATGCTGAAGGGATGACAACCCGCGTAAAAATGCTGTTACTTGCACGTCTGCTGCCAATGGTTGAGAGTAATTTTAACTTTGTAGAGTTAGGTCCGCGCTCAACAGGTAAGTCGTTCGTTTTTAAAGAGCTTACACCTTATGCCGTGCTTATATCAGGTGGTCAAGGAACAGTTGCCAAGCTCTTTGTTCACGGTTCTACTGGCAAAGTTGGTGCCGTTGGTCAATGGGATGCGATATGTTTCGATGAGGCAACGGACAAGATCTTTAAAGAAAAGGATGCTGTTCCTTTAATGAAGGACTATATGGAGTCTGGCTCGTTTTCGCGAGCTGGTGCAGGAGGTGAAATCACTGGTGTTGCTTCAATAATCCTAAACGGCAATATAAATCAACCAGTTGAGACGGTATTGCAAACATCTCACTTATTTAGTCCTCTTTCTGATGAAGTGAATAACGATACTGCATTCCTTGATCGTATTCATTTTTATCTACCTGGGTGGGAAATGATCAAGTTTGCTCCTAAACACTTCACATCTAATTTTGGTTTCAGTACAGACTACTTCTCAGAAGCATTGAAGTCGTTTCGTCGCGTTACATACACTGATGCTCTTGAAAACTTTTTTTCGCTAGGTTCACACTTGAAACAACGTGACACCAAGCCAGTAAAAAAGACGGTATCAGGTCTGATTAAATTGCTTCACCCGAATGGTGAATACACCAAGGAAGATGTGCGTGAATACCTCGAGATAGCTCTTGAAATGCGACGTCGCGTGAAAGAACAGTTAAAGCGAATCGGTGGAATGGAGTTTTGGGATACGAATTTTTCTTACATAGATAAAGAAACGCAGGAAGAGCACTTTGTTGGCTTGCCTGAGGAAAAGGGATCTCACTTAATCGAAAATACGCCACTGCCGCCTGGTGTTTGTTACACCAGTACTAGTGATGGTGACAATGTCGCGCTCGTGCGTATTGAAGCTGTTACTACCTCGGGTTCTGGGAAACTCAATATTTCTGGTGTAAGTAACACCGGAGTAAAAGAAAATATCAAGAATACCTACCAGTATATTAAAGCTAATGAAAAAACAATTTTAAGTGAACAGCATTCGCTTAAAAATTACGATATCACTATCCAAGTAACCAATATGCTGGGGGCTTCAATATCAACGGGAATTGGCTCGGCGGTTTATATCGCAATCGTGTCTGCTCTGTACAAAAAGAACCTAAAGGCTGGCCTTGCAGTGTTGGGTAATATATCCGTTGGCGGTGCGATTGAAAGGTCGATTAACTTTGCTGACAAGATAACAATGTTGTCTGAGAATGGCGCGAAGACGGTTGTTGTTCCAATGGATAATCTAGTTGAGCTAATAAATGTACCACCAACAGTTCTTGGCAATACAGATGTTACGTTTTATCAGAATAATCAGATGCTTATGCAAAAAAGCATACTGCTTGACTGATTTTAAATATTGTTGGGGTAAGATGATTGACTATCGTTAATAGCAAAGAATTCATTCGTGAGGTTAAGCGCACACCTCAGAATTTCTACATTATTCACTATTCTTGCCAAAGCTTGAATGATGATAACGACGGCTTATCTCCTCGAATTACGTCGATTGCAATACTGCACCTGTCTACAGACCAGACAGTGAGTTTTTCTATTCACGCTATTGCTGAAGAACTTGGTATCAGTCGAGATAATATCCATCAACGTCTCGATGATATTGAGCTTGCGTTACTAGGTAAATTCAATGAATTTGTCCGTGATCGTCGTGATAGATACTGGATTCACTGGAATATGCGAAATCTGACTTACGGTTTCGAACATTTAGAACATCGATATCGAGTACTTGGTAAAACCGATATGGCAGTAATTCCTGTTGAACGACGAATCAATCTCAATGATATTTTGTCTGACCGTTATGGCAGTGGTTATATTGCAGATCCTCGCTTAAAGTCATTGATGAATTTGAATGGTGGTATCCATAGGCACTTTTTAACTGGTGCGGAAGAAGTAGAAGCGTTCAAGAGCAATGAGTTCATCAAAATGCACAACTCTACGCTGTGTAAGACCGGTTTTTATAAGAAATTAATCGATAAGCTAGCTCAGGGAAAACTTAAAACGAACGCAAAGGGCATGGGCGTTCTTATTGATAGGCTTTTTGAAAGCCGGTTGGCTAAGACAATTGCATTGGCTAGTGCATTAATTTCGGTACCCATCTCTGTTTATCAAGGCTTTATTTGGCTAACAACATGACGGGCAGCGTTTTATGGTCAGAGAGGATTGCTCATGCCAAAACTAAAAGGTTCTGAGATTAGAACGATAGATAAAATTTTCGAAATGACAGATGGCTACCTGTTAGATTTTTCAGATAGGACAATGGCTGAGTATTTTGAAGACGAGTTGAACATTGATATTACTCAAGAAAAGTACCAGATCAATGGGGGCTCAAAGGCTAAACGTTTAAGAGCTTTTATTGAGCTAGAGGATGGTTACTTGGTTGGTCAAGTACTCAGAAAACTTTGGCAGTATAAATCGCAGGAAAAGGCAAAACTGCTTGAAATTTTAGCCAAAGTTGAAACTGGAGTTAGTGCTTCAGTCTTAGCGACGCTTTCAACCAAAGCCGAAGTTTTGAATATGGATACGGTATCTAGGGACCTTGATAGAGCCCTGAAAAGCGCCTTTCGTGATCCGGAAAGTGCTGTCACATCGGCTTGTTCTACACTGGAGAGTGTGTGCCGTTCGATCATAATTGAACTTGGCTTTGAACTTCCAAAGAAGAAAGATATTAAGGGATTGTTTGACTCAGTAAAGCGACCACTAGGGTTGTCTCCTGGAGAAATTAATGTAAATCCAGAAATTGCTGATGACGTAAGAAAGGTCCTATCTGGATTGGCAACCATTGTTGAAGGTATCGGAGCTCTGCGAACACATGGTGGTGATGCTCATGGTCGAGAGCGGGGATACACCCGACTAGATGCCCGTATAGCCAAGTTAGCTATTCACTCAGCAAGTACCGCAGCGTTATTCCTAATAGAAACATGGCAACTAAAGTATCCATCAAAAGAACTCGTAAAACATTGATAGCAGATTGTTAGCCTCTTGGTGGCCTAAAAATGACATGGTAGTTTGATGCAAGATTTTTGAAGCTATCGAACTAAACAACTCTGTTTGAACCTTCACACTATCGTGTCGGAGGTTCACTATGTTCAAAAAACTATTTTTTCAAACCAAAGCACTACCAGAGCTTTCATCGCAACTGGATGCAGAAATTCCACGCTACCCGCCATTCCTGAAGGGGTTGCCAGCTGCGTCACCGGAAGATTTGCAGTCCACACAAGACGAGCTAATTGCCAAACTTCGCCAGATACTTGGCTTCAACCAGCGTGATTTTCAACGGTTGATTCAGCCCTGCATTGATCATCTGGCTGCTTATGTCCACTTGCTGCCAGCTTCTGAGTATCATCATCACAGTGGCGCAGGTGGTTTATTACGTCATTCGTTGGAAGTTGCTTTCTGGGCGGCACAAGCTGCTGAAGGGATCATCTTTGTTGCCAGTGGCACACCGGTTGAGAAAAAAGAGCTAGAGCCAAGGTGGCGTGTTGCAGCGGCTCTTGGCGGTTTGTTCCATGATATTGGTAAGCCCGTTTCAGACCTGTCCATCACGGATGAAGATGGACGCTATCAGTGGAACCCTTTTTTAGAAACCTTATCTCAGTGGACCAGTAACAACAGCATTGAACGCTATTTTATTCGCTGGCGCGACGGACGGTGCAAGCGGCACGAGCAATTTTCAATTTTGGTATTAAACCGGGTGATGACACCTGAGTTGCTCGCCTGGTTAACCCAGCCGGGCCCTGAAATTTTGCAAGCCATGCTAGAGGCAATTGGCAATACAGATCCCGAGCATGTCCTGTCTAAATTGGTTATTGAAGCTGACCAAACCAGTGTCCAGCGAGACCTGAAAGCTCAACGAATTTCCGTTGACGACAATGCCCTTGGTGTCCCAGTTGAACGCTATCTACTTGATGCCATGAGGCGATTACTTGCCAGTTCGCAATGGCTGGTCAATCAGCGAGATGCCAGAGTTTGGATACGAAAATCGAATCAATCAACCCATCTTTACCTGGTTTGGAAAAGCGCGGCTAAGGACATCATTGAGCTGTTGGCTAAAGACAAGATACCTGGCATTCCAAGAGATCCCGATACCCTTGCGGACATCCTTATTGAGCGAGGATTGGCCACTAAATCCGCCTCAAATGAGCGATATGAAAGCCTTGCCCCTGAAGTGCTGATCAAAGATGACAAGCCAATCTGGTTAGCTATGCTACATATAGTTGAGGCCGATTTATTGTTCAGCTCGAATGTACCAAGTAGCGTGAGACTGTTTAGCAAATCTGAGTGGGAAGCAACACAGCAAACACAAGCAGAGCCACAGAGTCGCTCCAGTGAGCAGCCAGGCTTGCCTGACGCGTCATCATCAATCGAACACGGCAATTCGTCTGAGTCGCCATCGACAAACTCGTCCGAACAAGATGATGAACTTCGTCTTGCTAGTGATGTTAATAACCCCCAGGCAAATGAAAATGCTCCAGGTGATGGATGTGAAAAGCCTAACAACTCATATGATGGCGCTATCTCAAATAACGTAAACCAGCACGATGTAGAAGCATTGAATCTCCCTGATTCTTTGGCGTGGCTCCCAGAGGCAGGCAGTGCGTTGGTCATGGTTGGTGAACAGATATTGATCCGCTATCCCGATGCCGTAAGACATTGGTGTGCTCCCCGAAAACTGCTTGCTGAACTCAGTCGATTAGATTGGCTTGAATTAGATCCCGCAAACCCGACATGTAAGGCTAGAACTGTGACTACGAATGATGGTGTTCAGGAGCAAGGGTTGCTGCTAAAAGTGCCAGTTTCTAAAGGGCTAACTGCACTGATAGACCTCTCCAAACAATACGCAGAACCGGCGGCAGCAATTCAGAACGAAGAGGCTTCACAGCGTCCGAGTCGAACTGAGACAACCACTGCCCAAGCAAAAGAGCCCGTCATAAGAGCGGAGCGTAATCAAAAGCCGATTGAGCCCAATGCGAACTCAAGTACAGATCCCAAACACGCGCAGCGGCAACAGATGGTTAATTTTGTGAAAGATTTGCCCATCTTACTGACCGATGGCGATTACCCAGACGTGGATCATAGTGCCGATGGTATTCGCGTCACGATTCAAACCTTACGCCAAGTCGCCAATGAGCATGGCATTCCAGCCGGACAGCTGCTTCGGGGGATCTCGGCCAGTGACCAATGCCAGTTTGATGAGGGGGAAACGGTTCTGTTTACCGCTCACGCTGAACGTTAATCCATTTTAAGTTGAGCAGATTGCAAACGGTTATTTTGCGGAGCATGAATGAAAGAAAACGCATACGAGATGCCCTGGCGCACGAACTATGAAGCCATGGCAGCAGCAGGTTGGCTGGTCGGAGCAACTGGGGCAATTGCCGCAGAAATGCTGACTGAGCTACCACCTGAGCCATTTTGGTGGATGACAGGGATTTCCTCGGGCATGGCGTTGTACCGCCTGCCTGAGTCTTACCGCCTTTATAAGTTGCAGAGGGGGCTAAAAGGCAAACCATTGGCATTTATGGAGCTGTCGCATTTGCAAAAAGTGATGGCAAAACATCCTGATGAATTGTGGTTAGGATATGGCTTTGAGTGGGATCAACGTCATGCTCAACGCGCTTATGAAATCCTAAAGCGGGATAAGCAAACCTTGCTTAACCAAGGTCACGGCAAACAAATGGGTTCGACTTGGATTCATGGTGTCGAGCCCAAAGAAGAAGATGTGTACCAGCCAGTTGGTCACACCGAGGGGCATACCTTAATTGTCGGTACGACCGGTGCCGGAAAAACCCGATGCTTCGATGCGATGATCACCCAGGCCATTTTGCGCAATGAAGCCGTGATTATTATTGACCCTAAGGGAGACAAAGAACTTAAGGATAATGCACAGCGAGCCTGTATTGCCGCCGATAGTCCTGAGCGCTTTGTGTATTTTCATCCGGGTTTTCCTGAACATTCAGTACGTCTTAATCCCTTGAGGAACTTTAACCGGGGCACTGAAATTGCCAGCCGAATTGCGGCATTAATCCCATCTGAAACCGGTGCTGATCCATTTAAAGCCTTTGGCCAAATGGCACTGAATAACATAGTGCAAGGTCTGTTGCTTACGTCACAACGTCCTGATCTGAAAACACTGAGACGGTTCTTGGAAGGTGGCCCAGAAGGCTTGGTAGTAAAAGCCGTCACGGCCTGGGGGGAGCAGGTGTATCCGAACTTTAGTGTGGAGATCAAGCGCTTTACCGAAAAGGCCAACACCTTGACTAAACAAGCCATGGCGATGCTGCTTTTCTACTACGAACGCATTCAGCCCGTTGCCGCCAATACCGATTTAGAGGGGCTATTGAGTATGTTTGAGCATGACAGAACCCACTATTCCAAGATGGTGGCCTCACTGATGCCGGTACTCAATATGCTCACATCAAGTGAACTAGGCCCATTGCTATCACCTACTACAAACGATGTGGATGACAGCCGGTTAATTACGGATTCTGGCCGTATTATCAACAATGCCCAAGTGGCGTATATCGGGTTGGATTCATTGACCGACGCCATGGTTGGCAGCGCCATTGGTTCGTTGCTTTTATCCGATCTCACCGCCGTGGCCGGTGACCGCTATAACTATGGTGTTGAAAATCGTCCCGTAAATATCTTCATCGATGAGGCGGCTGAAGTCGTCAACGATCCCTTCATTCAACTGCTCAACAAAGGCCGTGGCGCAAAAATGCGTTGTGTTATTGCTACTCAGACCTTTGCTGACTTTGCAGCTCGTACAGGCAGTGAAGCTAAGGCTCGCCAGGTGTTAGGTAACATCAACAACTTGATAGCCCTTCGGGTGATGGACGCCGAAACGCAGCAGTACATTACTGACAATCTGCCTAAGACTCGGTTGCAGTACATCATGCAAACTCAAGGTATGTCGTCCAACTCGGACAGCCCCGCATTGTTTACCGGCAATCATGGAGAACGCTTGATGGAGGAAGAAGGCGATATGTTTCCACCGCAGTTATTGGGCCAGCTCCCTAACCTGGAGTACATCGCCAAGCTTTCAGGTGGCCGCGTGATCAAAGGCCGTATTCCTATTTTAACCAGCTCTACACAGGCAGCATAAGGAGTCTGTATGCATCATTCTGTCTGTCTGAAAATGACAACACTTACCAGTAAAGAAATGCTCGCTCAATGGCAGCAACATAACCCCCAGTTCAAGGAAACCTTAAGACTGCTTGAAACCGACTGGCCTCATGCTTTGGCCTCTGTGTATTGCTTGGCGGACTATTTAACAGATGCGTTCACGTTAGATGGCCATTCCATCTTTGATTTGTGTCTGTGTAATGGTTTGAGCAGTTATGAAGAAGTCAGTTGTGATGATGACAGTGTACGCCTGTGGCATTTAATTGAGGCACTGACCTGGACTGCCGCCAGTGCTTTAACGGGGATTCGCCTGCGTGATCCTGACCATTTCGAGTGGGCCGCCGTAGATGGTGTGTATTTCTACTCCTGGATTCGTAATCGTCCAAACAGGATGGCGTATTTGGCTGAAGGACGCATCGAAGTGCGTTATGTCAGTGGCCATACGACGACAAAGCGGCTTCAACAAGTGATTAAAGCCCGGATTATGACGCCAACCGTTGCAGCCATGCTGGCCCGAGTAGAAGAGGATGTTTGGCATGAGCAAGCATAAGTCAGTTTGGCTGCTGTGTCTGGCGCTGATGCTGGAGATTATTGCCATTGGCGTATTAGTGCCCGGTGATTGGACTGGCCGGGTTATTAATAAAGAGAAGCAGATGATCCAAAACCAATTGGGCGCACAAACAAGCTATTGGATTGGTCAAACTAGCCATCGCTGGTATCAGTCATGGATTGTGGATACGCAGATGGAGCAATCTGTGCGTGATTTTCTAATCCCCACTGAAGAGCAGCGACTGCGTTCTAAAGGGATGGAGAACATGGGTGGCTTTTGGTTCGTCTGGGTAGAAGACCGTATTCAGGCATTTTTTGATGTGTTGTACCAAGTGTTCACTCGATTTGCTTTGCTGATGGTCTGGTTGCCCTTTGCGCTTATTCTCATGTTACCGGCGCTGTGGGACGGCTTGATGACCTGGAAGATTAAGAAGACAACCTTTGATTTTTCGAGCCCTATCATTCACCGTTACAGCATGATTATCCTGGGCTCAGGCGTCATCTTGCTATTTATGGGATTGTTCGCCCCGCTGGCTATTCCACCGGTGGTACTACCGTCGATGATCATCGGCTTGGCGTTGATGGCGGGGTTGGCGTTAAGTCACTTGCAGAAGAAGATATGAGGCCAGTTAGGCCTCATGAATTACGTTAACTCATTTTTTGTGGCTTGAGTGTTAATTCAAAGCCACATGCGTGAGCATATTTTAGAAGAGTTGACCAACTTGGATTGGCATTACCTTTTTCTAAACGACTGACGTTACTCTTTTGGGTATGCATTCTTTCAGCAACTTGTTCTTGAGTAAGTCCTGCCTTTGTTCTCATGGTAAGCAATTGGTCAATAAAGCTGAACTCACTCTCAAGCTTATCGTACTCATTCTTAACTTCAGCATTGGCTAAAGCACGTTGTTTCAGTTTTTGCAGACTCATGATTTTTGAACCTCTTTTTGTCTATCTCTGGCAAGATTGAGCTCATTTTTGGGCGTCTTTTGAGATTTTTTTACAAAAGCGTGTAACACATAAATGTGCTTCCCTTTTAAGTAGCAAAATAAGCCTCTACCAATACCTTCTTGTGCTTTGGCGCGGATTTCAAATAACCCATCGCCCATAGACTCAGTATGAGGAGGCCCCAAGTTTGCACCATGCTTTTCCATCAGCTCTAAAAGCTTAATCATGCGAGCTTGTATTTTGGGTGGCATATCGAGGATCTGATCCTCAACGCCATCGTAAAAGTCGATCTTCCAGCTCATGGGTATCCTTAACTTAGGTTATCATAAATGATAACTCTGGTTGCTCGGTTTGTCTAGAACTTAACCGTCTTGTCTGAGTAGCCACCTCAAAACCTTCAAGAATTCGGCATCTAGCTGACCACTGAACCTACCAATCCCAAGGCATTCTTCACTTCTCAATTCAAACAACGAGGAGTGACTATGGAACCTGTG
Organism: Pseudoalteromonas sp. DL-6; assembly: GCF_004328665.1. Lineage (NCBI taxonomy): Bacteria > Pseudomonadati > Pseudomonadota > Gammaproteobacteria > Alteromonadales > Pseudoalteromonadaceae > Pseudoalteromonas > Pseudoalteromonas sp. DL-6. Next base: position 2,541,847 of record NZ_CP019770.1, on the reverse strand, counting down.
AGTATTCCGTCCTATATCGATGACCCGCCGCACTTCCTGCTTTGGAGTGCCGATGAGATGGCTCCCATTCTGTTGGGGCTAGTGATCGGCATTTTTACCGGTAATTCCTTGGGTTTATGCCTGTTGGGGTTGGTGACAACCAAGCTCTATCGGCGTTTTCGTGATGGTCGCCCAGATGGTTTTATTCTTCACGCCATCTACTGGGCTGGACTGTTGCCAACCAAAGCCAAGACGATCCCCAATCCATTTATCAGGAGCTATCTGCCGTGAAGTTCGACGTGTTTTTAAAATCATGGCAAGGCACGCAATTAGAGAACCGATGGCAACGGTTCCTGATTGCAGTGCTGGTGCTATCTAATTTGCTGCTTGCGGTAGCGGCATTTTCTCGCAATACCGTGGTAGCCATTCAACCACTAACCTTGTCTGAAACGGCTGAAGTATCGCGAAACCAAGCCACTCAACCTTACCTTGAATCCTGGGGACTCTACCTGGCTGAGCTTATGGGCAACGTGACGCCGGGTAATGTGTCCTTTATCCGGGTTGCTATAGAACCACTGCTTTCTCCAGCGGTGTACCAGCAAGTGGTCGATGCACTGGAAATTCAGGCAAGGCAAATCCGAGAAGACCGAGTCACGCTCAAATTCCAACCCAGACAAGTGGAGTATGAGTATGAAACCGGGCATGTCTTTGTAACCGGTTATTCCTTGGTTTCTGGGCCATCTGGAGATGAACAGCGCCAAACTCGCACCTATGAGTTTGACATCGATATTGAGCAATACCGTCCAAAGCTCAGTTGGATGGATACGTATGAGGGGCAAGCTAGAACGAAGCGCGTTCGTGAAAAGTTGACCCAAGAGCAAAACCGGAGGGTGAATGATGCGAACCAAAATTAGTCGATGGATAACATCAAGCTTAATCGCAATGAGCTTGAGTGGCGTCCTTTTATCTCAAGCGTCGTATGCAGACGTGGAATTGCCAATTGTGCCAGCCAGTGTGATGAAGCAGTCTGCTACTGCAAATCCACCGATTCAAAGCAATTCGGTTGCAGCGGATACGCCAACAACGCTACTGATGACACCGGGGGTTAATGAACTGATCCCTGTAGCACTTGGTCATCTGAATCGAATTGTGACGCCGTTTGAATCGCCTCAGGTGAGAACAACCAGTGATGCTCAGACGCAAATCAAGGGGAATGTTGTATATGTAGCCACGGACAAAGAATCACCGGTTTCACTTTACATCACTCCGCCTGGTCAGGAAGCGCCCGCATTATCTGTCACCTTAGTGCCTCGTCGTATTCCACCGCGTGAAATCACCTTAGCTATTGATGGTCAGCAGTGGCCTATCAAGGGCGTCGTGAACCGAAAAGCCGCCACTTGGGAAACGACTCAGCCATACGTCGATAGCTTACGTGATTTACTCAGACGCCTTGCACTAAATGAGTTACCACAAGGCTATGACATCCGTTTAGCTGGCCAAACTGACACAAGCCCGAAATGTTTTCAGCCGGGCTTAAAGTTTGGTTTTAAGCAGGGGCAAATTGTGACGGGACATTACTTCACCGTCTATGTAGGACTGGTTGAAAGCTTTGCTGATGAGCCGATAGAAGCCAGTGAAATAGCCTGTCATTCACCAGATATAGTGGCAAGCGCCTACTGGCCTCGCAATATTTTGTTGCCGGGTGAAAAGACTGAGTTGTATGTGGTTGTTCGCAATCATCGTGAAGAAGCGGTGGAAAGTCAGCGACCTTCGCTTCTTGTGGGAGGTGAATAACGATGAAAGCACAATGGGAACAAATGAGCCCGAACATGAAGCGGAGCCTATCGGTTGCTGGTATTGCTGGTGGTCTCATCCTTATGGTGATGGTGTTTTCACCTAATCCTGACGATGGCTCAAGCAGTCGGAACCGGCAGGAAACGATCCGGCACATTCTTACGGATACCAATACTCGTGATGTTGGGGTCGATAGTTTGGCTGCGAACGTAAAACTTCTCAGTGAGCGCAACGAGCAGTTACGTCGTGAAGTTGAGCGCTTGCGTCGTGACGTCGATTCAGGACGGCTAAGCCCAGGTTCGCCTTCTATACCAAGTGAGGTCAATGCGGAGCTGGCCCGCCTTAGAGCGGAACTTGATGATGTTCGCGCAGGAGGTGATGCAGCAGTTGAAGGCACAAATAGCCGTTTTGAAGTGCCTTTATCTGCCATGGAATTACCTAAAGAAGAAAAGCCACTGCCGTCTAACCCAGACGACTATTTTGCCAATGCGCCGCTGCCTGATCCGCTCTATCAGCAGCCAGCCAATGGCCAAGGTACACGAGCACGAGATGTTCCATTGCCGCCAATCACGATTCGTATGATTGAGCCTGAAGTGGTTGCTGAACCAGAGGTTGTTGTGCAAGAAGCGCCGCCTTTGTACCTACCGGCGGGCAGCATCATCTCAGGTACTTTGATCACTGGTTTGGATGCACCTACTTACGAGTCCGCAAGGCGCGAGCCTTTTCCTGCATTGCTGAGGATTCAAAAGGAAGCCATTTTACCCAACCGATTTAGAGCGGATATCAAAGAGTGTTTCTTGATCGCCGCGGGTTACGGTGATTTGAGCTCTGAGCGTGCTTATTTGCGAGGCGAGACCATTTCATGTGTGAGAGAAGATGGTGGCGTCATTGAAACGCGACTGGATTCTTATGCCGTGGGAGAAGACGGCAAAGCCGGTATTCGTGGCCGATTAGTGTCGAAACAAGGCCAGCTGGTGGCCAAATCGATGATGGCCGGATTCCTTCAGGGCTTGGCAGGCGCATTTGATGTGAATCCCGTACCAACGATTCAGACGGGTAATGCCGGTGATACTCAGTTGTACCAGCAAGTCATGAGCCAAGAAGCATTACAAGGCGCTGCGATTAAAGGCACTGGTAAAGCATTGGATCGAGTGGCCAAGTTCTATTTGGACATGGCAGAAAATATGTTCCCAGTCATAGAGGTAGACGCTGCAAGGAAAATTGAAGTCATAGTCACTCGTGGTGCCTCGTTGTCGTTGGCTACTTCGCAAGGGGGAGGTGCAAGAAGATGAAAAAATCCTGCATGTTGCTAACCGATCGAAGTCCGTTTCAGACAATAAGATGTGTATCCAGAGGAGAGTTAACCATGATGACATCAATGCAGAACAACCCAAAGCACCAGTCAAAACAGTGGTCTAAAGCTGGATTACTTTTATTGGCAGTCGGCTCAACCTTATTGTCTGGCTGTAGTTCATTGGGTCTTGGGAGTAGTGAATATGGATGCCCAGGTATGCCTGACGGTGTGCGCTGTTTATCCGCTCGTGAAGTCTATGAGCTTACAAGTAATGGGGCTGCACCCAAGACGATTGATGCTGTGGCGACTCGAATTGGTTCTCCCTCTGGGTATTCACAATCTGATTTAGAGACAGGACTGCTGAGCCATCCAGCATTACCTGAGACGCAGCAATCTGCACCTATTCGCATTCCTTCAAGGGTGATGCGAATTTGGATTGCGCCTTGGGAGGATGACCGTGGAGATCTGAATTTATCCAGCTACGTGTTTACCGAAATTGAACCGCGCCGGTGGGATATTGGGGTGTCAGCACCTCGAACGGTTTCGCCAGTGCTACGTCCACTTCAGACTCAAAGCGATTCAGCCTCAGCGGGAGCTGATGGTAAGCGCGATAACTTGAGTATCTACGGAGAAACTAACGAATGACAAATGCAGTTCGCACCATTCAAACTCAGCGCCTAATGACTATTGGTGCGCTTGGTTTAATGGCGTTAATGATTTCGGAGCCCTCATTTGCGGGCACCGGTGGTGATGCTTTCACTGATGTGTGGGATACCCTAAAAGATTGGACCCAAGGTACTTTGGGACGGATCGTAGCGGGAGCCATGGTTCTGGTGGGTATTGTGGGCGGTATCGCTCGCCAAAGCTTGATGGCTTTTGCCTTGGGCATTGGTGGCGGTATGGGTCTCTACAATACGCCAACAGTCGTTGAAAGTGTTATGTCTGCAACTTTACCTGTTGTTGCCAGCACTCAGGAAGTTATTGGCACAACTGTTCCAGCAATCAGCGCCGTTTTACTGGGCACCTGATAAACTCAAAATATGCCTTTAAAAGGTTTGGGTCTACAAAGTCACTGCTTTTTAGATCCAATTTTTTACATTCTAAATTCATTATTAGTAACGTTGCCTAGTAATTCGTTACTCACAGTTTTAAATAGTTTCGCCAACATATTTTGCAGGTAAACTTGAAACTTGTCCTGAGCTAGGGTTCTATCAAATACATCTGTTGGTAAGAAACGTTTCATTTCTGCAATGAACGCTTCACTAGATACAATACCAGGAAGTCGGTCAAGAAAGTTATCCAACATTTTGTTGAAGTGCTCAAGTTTATAATCTGACACCTTGTTTTTAACTAAGTCCATATTGAGTGTCGCGCCTTGTTGCTGTAACCAAGCTAAATCCCATATATCTCGGTGGCGGACATACCTTGTAGTGGCAGGCAAGGAAATGATTTTATCCGCCATGACTTCATCCAAGCTTTCTGTCAAAATTAGCGTATCACTGTATCCATCAGGCAAAAAATCATAGTTTATTTGAAGAGGTTGGGGCTCTCTTGTATAGGCTGGAATGTTTGCCACTTCTACTTTGATTTTTTGTTTTGGCAGATCTTTTCTCTCAGGAGAAGTCACTACAGCTATTTGCCACTTATCAATGCTCAATTCAGAATATTTAGGATCTTGCTTTAGATCCTTTGGTTCTTTTACTGTCACTTCAAGCCCGTATCGTTCACCAATGTACTTTTCTATACAATGTTTCATGTCTGCCAGCATCGCTGAGCTGAAATCCTTCCCGCCAGCAAAATCCAGATCTTCGCTGAAACGATTGCCGCCATAACAAAGGCGCAATGAAGTGCCACCTTGAAAAGTTAGTTTGTCTAGAAGTCCACCTTTCTCTAGCGCAAATAAAATATCGTAGTGTAAGAGCTCTTTTTCTATCACTGAGCGCATATGAGATAGATTTTCAACCTGCATTGCTTTATTTACCAATTGCGCGAAATTTTCTTGATCAATTTTCATATAGCCCATCCTTGCTTACTAAATGTGTATTTCGGCCAACTCGTTTTAAGTCTCTGTATGCAGTTTGTTTCGTTGCTAACCTAAGCGGTCTGCCGACTAAACTGGTATTTTCTAAAATATCCATTGGATCTCGTTTCGTATGCGTAAATTCAATTGTACCCAAAGGTGTTTTGAATTCACCGGAACGTCCCGTTGTCATAACAGTTAAGCGATCTACTGGAATTTGCGAAATAACTCCAAAATCAGAAAGTGCAGACTCTAGGCTAATGTAGTTATATTCTCCACGCCGAATGGTTTTAGCAATTTGCTCCAACGTATCGCTGCCTTTCGACTGCGCTAAATTGTATAAGTACACACCATTAATGATTCGGGTGAGTAAGCCATCGTCTTGCAAACGTTTAATTCCCGCACGCAATGCTCGTTCATTATCTTGATGAAAGATTTTCGCCAGATCTGAATTAGTAAAAACACAGCGACCACGCTTGTCATATTCTAATAGCTTTTTAATTGCCTCAGCCTTTTTCACAATACGCCTCTAGTTATCAAGGATGGCACTTAAACATGTCATAAGTGTAGACTTAATTTTTATAGAGCGCAAGTGAACAATAATGACGCTAAAAAGTGTCAAATTTGTCAACTTGACCTCTGGGGGGATTAAAAGGACTTGGTTAGTTTACACAGTGATGAATTTTAACACCCAGAGTGTGAAAAAGCGGGTTCAGATAAACTAGATGAATTGGGGGGAAGCCTGTAAGGCTGCCAGAATGAAAGCTATACCTGAACTAATAGTGCGTAACAACAAGTGGCACCCTAGCAAGGCATCCAATTCTTCAATCTATCTAACCGAGTCCACATAGGACAACTGCATAGACTGGAGCCTCGATTTACATTAACGAGGACTCCTCATGCGAAAACTATCTCCAATTATTCTGGCGCTTGCGCTGTCTCCATTGGTTCAAGCTGAACCTGTGTCTGAAGTGTCGCCCGTTGGCAAAATTGACGGCATGGTTTCTTTACCTGTCACTGGTATGAAAGCGGTCGAAAGCAATGGCCGTATTGTTTTCATGTCAGACAGTGGCCGGTTCGTCATTGGTGGCACGCTCTATGATGCCTGGTTGAAAAAGCCGCTTACTAGCCTCGAAGAAATTAGTGAAGCTGGTAACACGCTGGACTTAAGTCGTCTTGGCTTAAAAATGGATGATTTGAACCCACTGACTTTAGGCGAAGGCAAAAAGAAAGTGGTGGTCTTTGTTGACCCCCGGTGCCCGCATTGCCATGAGCTTTTGAAACAAGCCCTACCGTTAACCAAAGAATACACCTTCCAAATTCTCCCTGTGCCAGTGCTTGGTCCTGATTCAGAGCGTCAGGTTCGCCAGCTTGGCTGTGCGCGTGACAAGAAAGCGGCCACCGATGCATTGCTCAATGGCCGGATTGGTAACCTAGAACAGGATGATGCCTGCAACTTAGAACCAATGCAGCGTACCTTGGTGACGGCTCAAATCCTGGGCATTCAAGGTGTGCCTTTCATCGTTGCCAATGATGGTCGCATCAGCCGAGGCCGTCCTTATGATCTTTCTGCTTGGTTGGAGGGGCGTTAATGAAAGCCTCTCTGTATTCAGGGCAACGCGCTTCAGAGCTGTTGCCAGTATTGGCCTATTCAGACGATGAGCAACTGTTTTTCATGGAAGACCAGAGTGTTGGCTTTGGTTTTCTATGTGACCCATTGCCTGGTGGTGATGAGTCTGTTGCAGACAGGGTTAATGTTCTACTTAACAACGACTGGCCAAAAGACACTTTGCTGCAAGTTGGCCTGTACGCATCCCCTGATATTCAAACCGACCTTCAGCGCATGATGGGCTTACGGCATCGTCAATCCGATCCATTGCTTAGGGCGTCGATACGCAAACGTGCGGATTTCCTCGATGAGGGCACGGTTCAACCGATAGAAGAATCGACCCAGACTCAGGTGCGCAACTTTCAACTGATCGTCACCTGCAAATTGCCTTTGGAAAGTCCTATGCCGACTGAACGTGAATTGAGTCGAGCATCCGCGCTGCGGGCTTCTTTCTCGCAAGCGCTGGCAACGGTTGGTTTTCGCGTCACGGAGATGACTGACCGAAATTGGCTCGCAGCATTAAGTGCGCAGCTTAACTGGGGAAAAGATGCTTCCTGGCGCAATCCATCACCAATCCGCAGTGAGGCTGATAAACCACTTCGAGAGCAAGTGTTGGATTATGACCGAGCTATCAAAGTGGATAGCCAAGGTCTGATGTTGGGTGATTACCGAGTTAAAACCTTATCCTTTAAGCGCTTGCCTGAGCGGATCTGGTTTGGTCATGCCGCAAGTTTTGCGGGCGATATGATGACGGGCAGTCGCGGTTTACGCGGAAGCTTTTTGCTGAATGTCACCATTCACTTTCCCTCAGCCGAGGCCATGCGATCTCGTCTAGAGACGAAGCGTCAATGGGCGGTCAATCAGGCCTATGGCCCGATGCTCAAGTTTGTGCCGGTGCTTGCAGCCAAGAAAAAGGGATTTGATGTTCTTTTTGAAGCCTTGCAAGAAGGTGATCGTCCTATTCGGGCAAATATGACTTTGACGCTGTTTTCACCAACGGAAGAAGCGTCGATCAGCTCTGTTTCAAATGCTCGAACCTATTTCAAAGAACTTGGATTTGAGCTGATGGAAGACAAGTACTTCTGTTTGCCCATTTTCCTGAATGCCTTGCCATTTGGTGCTGACCGCCAAGCGATGAACGACTTGTTTCGATTCAAGACCATGGCGACACGGCATGTGATCCCTCTGTTGCCTTTGTTTGCAGATTGGAAAGGCACGGGCACGCCAGTGATTAACTTTGTTTCCCGTAATGGCCAGATCATGAGTGTGTCCCTTTATGACTCGGGCAGTAATTACAACTGTTGCATCGCGGCGCAATCGGGATCGGGTAAGTCATTCCTGGTGAACGAAATCATCTCCTCCTACCTATCAGAAGGCGGGCAATGCTGGGTGATTGATGTTGGTCGCTCTTATGAAAAACTGTGTGAAGTCTATGACGGTGAGTTCTTACAGTTCGGGCGGGACAGTGGTATTTGCTTAAATCCGTTTGAAATCGTTGAGGACTATGACGAAGAAGCGGATGTGCTGGTTGGGTTATTGGCCGCAATGGCCGCACCTACGCAGTCATTAACCGATTTTCAGATGGCCAACCTAAAGCGTCAGACCCGTGAACTGTGGGAGAAAAAAGGTCGTGCCATGTTGGTTGATGATGTGGCAGAGGCTTTAAAAAATCATGAAGACCGACGTGTGCAGGACGTGGGTGAGCAGCTCTATCCGTTTACGACACAGGGCGAATATGGCCGCTTCTTTAATGGTCATAACAATATTCGCTTCAAAAACCGTTTCACCGTTCTGGAGTTAGAAGAGCTTAAGGGGCGTAAGCATCTACAACAAGTAGTGTTGCTTCAGCTTATCTACCAAATCCAACAGGAGATGTACTTAGGTGAGCGGGATCGTCGCAAGATTGTGTTCATTGACGAAGCCTGGGATCTGCTGACTCAAGGTGATGTCGGTAAGTTTATCGAAACGGGTTACCGTCGATTTCGAAAATATGGCGGCAGTGCTGTAACGGTAACGCAGTCGGTCAACGATTTGTATGACAGTCCTACAGGTAAAGCCATCGCTGAAAACTCGGCCAATATGTACCTGCTTGGCCAAAAAGCTGAAACCATCAACGCGCTCAAAAAAGAAGGTCGCTTGCCACTAGGTGAAGGTGGCTACGAATACCTGAAAACCGTTCATACCGTCACGGGTGTCTATTCCGAAATTTTCTTTATTACCGAAATGGGCACCGGGATTGGCCGCCTCATCGTCGATCCGTTTCACAAGCTGTTGTACTCGTCCCGTGCAGAAGATGTAAACGCGATTAAACAGTTAACGCGCAAAGGCCTTTCTGTTGCTGATGCCATCTCTCAGTTGTTGAAGGAGCGAGGCTATGAATAAGACCACGCTTTGGCCATTTATGGCCTCTATTACTTTGTCTATTGCTGGTAGCGGTTTAATGACCAGCTGGCTCTTAATGAAAATACTCGAACCCATCCACAGCCAGTTGGCGTTAAGTACGCCCATTGCAGTCGTCGATTTTGGGGAGGCGGTGTTGTCACTGGGCCCCAATGCCAGCGAACAAGACATCGAATCCAGGTTGCTTCAGACCAATCAGCAAATTGAAAAGCTAAAAGCAGCCGGTTTTATCGTGCTGGATGCCCAAGCGGTGGTGGGTGCTGATGATTCCGTATTTGTGCCAGTAGGCTCAAAGGAGGTGTCTCATGCAGTTACTCCGTAAAAGAATGCCTTGGCGGCCATATCTCATCCGGCTGACCATTCTTGCGTTAATCATGGCCTTGGTAGGCACTTATGCCATGATGCGCTACCGAATAGGTATTGATACCCAGCAAGAGCGCTGCCTGCCTGATACCACAGTGTATCTGATTGACCTATGGAATAAAGAGCCCGTTAAGGATGGTTTGTATGCCTTCCACTCAAAAGGACTCGCTCCGTTATATAACGACGGTACTCGGATGCTTAAACGCCTAACAGGGATGCCTGGGAATGAAGTCAATGTGACGCCTGAGCATGTGCTGGTGAACGGTGCTGAAGTCTCTACCGGCATGGCATTAGCCCAGCGTCTTGGTGTGGCGGAATCACAATTTAGCCGCTCATTGACGCTGCAAGAAAACGAATATTGGTTTTCCGGTGAGGCTGCAACGAGTTTCGACTCCCGCTATTGGAATGCCGTTAAGCGCGAGCAGATTGTCGGTCGCGCTTGGCCGCTTTGGTAGGAGGTAGATGATGCAAAGACTATGTCTCTTATTTTTGTTGGTTGCTCCATTGTCTTGGGTTCAAGTGTCCTGGGCACAAGAGCCTTTTCTGTTGTCTGACGAAGACAAAAAGATCGTCGAAATGAGCCGCAGCATTTTACAAATTGCTGTGGATGGTTCATCTGAATTTATCGAGCCTTTTTCACCGATTGAACAACCTGCGTCGCTCAAACACAACGATGAATGGTTGATATTTGCGTCGTCCTCACTGGGGGATTCGTCGCTGAAGCAGCTATTTAAAGAGGCCAGTGCTACCGGCGCTATTGTGTTGTTTCGGGGAATTCCTGAAGGAAAGACCTTGGGGGCGGCTATCCGTGATTGGCATACGCTGATGACGGGGCTTGATCCTGTTCCTCAGGTTCGAATCGATCCGAAAGGCTTTGTGCACTGGCGGGTGACTAGCGTGCCTGCCATTTTCCGCATAGAAGATGACAAGGTGACTGCAAGTGTACTAGGGGTTTACAGCAAGGACTGGTTGCAGCGCCAAATTGAAACTGGCAATACCGGTTCATTGGATCAACGCGGTCCGATTCATTCCATTTTAGAACCGGATTTGATGCAAGTGGCGATGCAGCGTTTACAGTCGATTGACCTGGGCGCGTTAAAGAAAAAAGCCATTGAGCGTTTCTGGTCTCGCCAAACATTTACAGATTTACCCAAAGCCACGCAGTATCGGATAAGAACGGTTGATCCAACCATCGTCATGCAGCGGCCACTATTGGATGCCAATGGTCGAACATTGATCCCAGCAGGAACGCGTATTAACCCGCTAAAAGCCTTGCCATTTACTCAGCAGCTTGTGGTGTTTAATGCGTCGAACGCTGAAGAAGTGGACGCAGTTGCACATTGGCTTGAGGGCCAAGATAGGACACTGCGCCGCATTACGCTTATCACCACGCAGCTCGACCGTACTCAAGGTTGGAATAGCCTCAATGCGCTCGAAAAGACATTGGATAGCCCGGTTTACCTTCTCAATGCCTCGCTAAAGCAGCGCTTTGATTTACAAGTCACCCCATCGTTTGTTCAAGCAAAGGGACTCGCGTTTGAAATAGAAGAAATTCCAGCAAAGGAGCTTGTTCATGAAAAAGCTCAATAATACTTATCGTCTGATGCGGACTCTCGTTGTCATGTTTGCCCTAAGCGCATCTATTCCTGCAAAAGCCGAACTGACCTGCCCAGACGCGGGGGTATTGTCCGGCAAGTTGCTGACGGATGTTTGCTGGTCATGCATTTTTCCTATCCGGGTTGCCGGTCTTCCTCTTGGCCCTGGCAATGTCCCAAGCGGCGCATCAAACAAGTCATTTTGCTTATGTGAAGACAACTTAGGTGTGCCAAGGCCAGGTATTGTTACCAGCATGTGGGAGCCAGCGCGTTTGATTGAACTGGTCAGAACGCCGGGTTGCTCGCCCTCCCTGGGAGGGATTCGTTTACCGTTAGGTGATAGGCGATTGCAAGGTGGTCATGGCGAGGGTGAATACGATACCGGTGATCTCGCTTTCTACCATTACCATTATTATGCCTTTCCGCTTTTGGTCATGCTCGATTTGTTCATGGATGGCAATTGCAATGCCGATGGTTACATGGACTTTGACTTGATGTATTTGTCGGAATTGGACCCAACATGGCTGAACGATGAACTGGCCTTTTTTACTCAGCCTGAAGCGGCTGCCGTTGCCAATCCATTGGCTATATCTGCTTGTACCGCTGACGCTGCTTCATCAACGCTTGGTAAACCCATCGACCAGTTGTTTTGGTGTGCTGGCAGTTGGGGCCATCTCTACCCGTTATCTGGCCACACCTTAGCCTTCGGCTCATTAGCAGAAAACACCAGCCATTTAGCGGCGCGTGCAATCGCGGCTCAACACAGGCGTGGTCTTGCTAGGAGAACAATGGGGAACAGTGCGCTATGCCGACCTGTTATCGAACCCATGCTGCCGAAATCCCAATACAAGATGAGTATGTTCTTCCCTGTGCCGGAAACTGAAAGTGCGCATGTCATCGGTGAAAGCACCATGAAATGGGGAGAGTGGCGAACAATCCCAGGTGCCGGTGAAGATGCACTCTACATTTTGTGGCGCTGGCAAGACTGCTGTAACTCGGGAGGTTAACTATGAAACCAACATTTTTTACCCGAGTGTTAGCGGGTATTTTATCTATCACTATGGCGTGCTTGCCCTTACATGGTGTGGCCGCTGATGTGCAGCGCCAATCCGGTCTAAGCGGACAACAGGAAGGTAAGCAATTGCTGCAAAACTGGACGATGCCCGCACTCAATGGCAATACATTGTCGGTGCCGAATGGCAGTGGTAATGAGTCCATTAACTTGCAAGAGCTTTTCCCTGGTATGGATCAGGGCTCATTGGATGTCTTAACGGGCGTTTATGGCTCTGATACCAGCATGAATCAATTGGGGACGCAGCGCCAAGAGAGCATGGCATCCGAAAGTGGCGCTACGGGTGAAGCGTTTCGTTCGCTACAGCAAATCAAAGACAGGTCGCGGCCAGATATGGTCAATGATCCGCTTTGGGCATTAACCGATGCGGTTCAAACTGACCCAAATCTATTAACACAAAGCTTCCCAGGCTGTGAGTCTCAAGGTGAAGGTAGCCCAAATTACCAGCAATGCGACAGGCTCAATACAGCGGTTAACAGCTGCACGATTACTCACGATTACACGGCAGGCATTATTGAGCATGTTTCAGGACCAATGAACCTTCGCTCTTGTGGTGAGGGATGTCTTGAAGTTTGGATTGGACGAATTGGCGACAACTACTGGAGTGGCCGTTGTAAAGTGTTTGAACAGGCCATCACACTCAAAGTCGTGAACCCCGATGCGATTACCTCAGCCGTTCTTGAATACGCCAAATGGGATGACTACATGCAAGTGTGGCTTGGCGATCAGAAAGTCTGGTCTGGGCCGAACAATAACTTTCCACCAGAAACGGCAGGTCGCTGCGAGCTCAGTACCAGTTGGGAGCGCAATCCAAATACCGATCTCACTGCCAGGCTAAAAGCGGTAGAACCCGGTTTAGAAGTGCCGGTAAAAATTCGCGTATCGGTTACGGGTAGTGGTGAGGGGTATGCACGCATCAAGGTGCGCTTTGATCCAACCAAGGTAGTGATGAATGATAGTTGGTCGCCACAATCCTGTATCGAACAAGCAGCGGATATCCCGACGAAGTTTTCAGACTACAGCATTCAATGCACGGATCAGCCTTCTTCAACCAACGGATGTACGGTGGTCAATGGTGTTTCAGTTTGTGAATCCTACTTTGCCCCTAGCCCTGTGGCTGGCATATCGCCTTTGTGTCGGCGTGTACAAGTCAGTGTGGATGATGAAAGCTATAAGGGGATTGAAAATCAGGCCTGCCAAGTGCTTGAAGCGAATCCTTCCTGTGGATTCATGTCGTCAGAATGTGCCGAGACCAATGATAAAGGTGAATGCATTCGTTTTACCGATACCTATGACTGTGGATTGCAAACCAGCGATCCAAAGTGTGTGGTATCCAACCTTATGCCAAGTAGTTTTGAGGCCTGTGAGCCTACTCAGACGATTACGCCATTTACTGAAACCAAGCATGTACCGGATTACCAGGTGTGCGAGAAGATCAGCACGCTTACTCAGTGTCAGTTAGAGCGACGTGTATCCGCTGAAACCCATCAACAAAGCTGGTCTATTGAGCGTGGTTGCTTTAGCTCTGAAACGCTCAGCTTTGTTCCACAGCACAGCAGTACTATGCAAACTGGGAACGCGATACTGAGAATTTTTGATAATCAAAATACTGAGATAAAAATCACCGAGTCGCCATCCAAGGCAAATGGTTGGAAAACGACACTCTCACTGACGGGCAATAAGGAAACGGTCACTGAGACGAAAGCGTCCATTAAATACCCTGAAATGACCTGTCCAAAAGGAACCTTGGTTGGCTCGTTGTGTAGGGTAGTTAATGGGTCGATTATTTCGTGGCATGAACCTCAGGAAGTCACTCGTTCCAGATGTGAATCCGGCTGGAACAAAGTCGATTTCGATACTTGCAGCCGAGAAGTTCAGAAGTGCTTGGCTCCTGCGAAACTGAGTGCTTCCTTGACCTTCTCCGGCAAGTACTTAGAGCAAGACGTTGTTCATCAATCAAGTGATCCAGGGATAGACCAATGCTTGATGCAAACGGATCAGTTTACTGCCGTGCAGTGGCAGTGTTTGGATACAGGGACAAAACGAATCGAAGGGTTAACGGTTGGTAGTGGCGAGTTGACGAATCTTGGAAGTCTTTATCCGGCTGTTGTTTCGTCTCCTGTTCATTTAACCAGTCGTGGGAGCTCTGATGGACTGGGACTCTCATGCTGGAGGGCAAGAGCGACCTACAATGCTTCGACTGCTCATCCAGAGTTCAACATGGGCAGCTCAGATAGCTGGGTAGATGCCAATGGTAATACACAAACCATCGTTAATAACGGACAAAACACGACCACCAATACGTGTTCCGCGCTGGAGCAAAACCCGGCCTGCCAGTATGTCAGAACCGAATGCACTGAAGGCGGGGCTGGTCATGAAGGCTTCTGCTATATCCAAAGTCTGGTGTATGACTGTGGACAAAGCGTTGAAGTGCAAAACGCTCGAATGGAAACTCAATACAACTGTGAGGGGCCAGTTCGCTGCATGGGCACAGATTGTTTAGAGCCAGAGTCAATCAAGCAGGCTAACTTTGCAGAAGCCGCAGCGATGCTTAATGCGGCGCAGTTTATGACCAATGATATGTCATGCACGGGAGCTGATGGTCAAGATAACGTTGAGTGTACGGTCTTTAAAGGTAATGCTGGCCAGTGCAAAAAAGCCGTTGGAGGCATAGTAGATTGCTGTGAAAAGCCAAGTGGCGTGTCGTTATCGGACTACATCACGATGATAGTGGCGGTCAACAAGCTTGATACGGCAGTCATGGCCATGAATCCGTCGTCGGCAATCTATGGTTCCTGGAATACGCTCAGGGAGCCAATCACGAGCACTTGGAGTGCGGTCAAAGAGCCTTTTGTGTCTGCATGGGACTCTCTCATGGGGGCTGGGCCATCAACGGCTGCTGGCGCGGGAGCCGAGCAAGCTGCGACTGGCTTTATGCAGGTGTTGACCAACAAAACGGCTGAATGGGTAGGTACGACCTTTGGTTCGGGGGCGCAATCGGCACTGTTTAGTAACGTTGGTGGCGCAGTTGGAGCCGATGGTGTCGTTTCGGGTGGTAACTTTGCGCTGGGTGGCGCTGCGGGCGCGGTTCTGAGTACGGTTATGACGGCCTACATGATTTACTCAGTCACCATGATCCTCATTCAGCTTATCTGGAAATGTGAGCAGAGTGAGTTTGAGATGAACGCCAAGCGGGTATTGAAGAGTTGCCACTATGTAGGCTCTTACTGCAAGTCTAAGTTCTTAGGTGCCTGTGTTGAGAAACGGCAATCATATTGCTGCTTTACTTCGCCGCTTTCACGGATCATTCAGGAACAAGTACGTCCGCAATTGGGCCTTGGCTGGGGCAGTGCGAAATCTCCCAACTGTGAAGGATTGACCGCGAGTCAGTTAAACCAGGTGGATTGGAGCCAAGTCAATCTGGATGAATGGATAGGTATCTTATCGATAACAGGCAACCTACCCGAAGTACAGTCACTGGATCTGGAAAGACTCACTGGCTCAGGAAGTACGCTAAACGTGGATGGAAACCGTCAGAGTGCCGCAGACAGAGCCACTGAACGGCTAAATGGAATGGATGCCCAGAAACTGCGTCAGGAAGCGACGGAAGAAATTTCGGGGAATGAATGAGCGTTGTACTAGAGGTAGTTAGAGTTAGACTTTAACTCAAACGGCTTTTGTTTAATGTCCCATATTGGTTACTTTAATGCGTTTTTCCATTATAAAGTAACCATTTTTGTACTTTGTGATTGCAGCTCGGACATACTTCAGCTAACTCGGTTTTGCCCCAAAACCGTTTAGAATAGACACTCTTCGCGAAACCTGTATGAGCTGATTGACCAACATTTTCTAATGTAGGATGCTGACAGACGGTTCAGCCACTTCAAAAATAAAAAATGCTCAATAAGAGTAAAGTAGTCTACCCAACATAGTTTAAGGATGAGTATGAATGGCAATGAAGAGATCATTATTATTTTGGCAATTATAGGACTTCCTATTTGTCTATGGGCATTAATTAAGATGCCTAACGCTAGCAAATGTGGTTCGTGTGGCCTACCTTTGAATATGCATCGTCAAAAAACGTATCACTCTGTTATAGAAAACAAAAATGTTGAACTATGTAAGACGTGTTATAAAAACCGTACCCCATTTATGCCTAGAAAAACTAAATCGCATCCAATTACTCCAGTCAGTGCCAGTGTTGAAACCAGTTCAATAAGTGAAGCGGTTCAAGAGGTAAAGCCTCTTACCAGAAGTAGCATGCAGCAACGAGCTAACTCAGTCAGTGCTTTTGGCGAAAGCACTTCAATTAGTGAAGTAGTTGAAGAGGTAAAGCCTCTTTCCAGAAGTAGTATGCCGCAACAAGCTAACCCAGTCAGTGCTCTTGGTGAAATAATTTCAATTAATGAAGTACTTGAAGCAATGAAGGCAAATAGCTGTTTTTGGTTGGATACCGAAACTACGGGTCTCGCGAGTGGTGATGAAGTTATAGAGTTATCAATATGCACGCATGATAAACGAGTTGTATTTGACTCAATAATTAGCTCAAAAGTTAACTGTAGTGCGCAAGCTAGAGCCGTTCATGGTATAACTGATGAGCAGATTGCTAACGGAATGCCTATAGAATCAGCGAAAGCGGCCTTAATTGAGTTGTTAGAAGGAAAAACGATAATATCCTTTAATGTAGATTTTGACTGCCAAATGCTGTTCCAATCTTTTGGGATAACAGCTAAAAAAAGATTTTGTGTAATGAAGTGGAGTCAATCTGTTCTTGATTATGAAAGATGGCCTAGACTGGAAAAAGTTTGCGAACGGCTTAATATCAAACAGCCAGAAGCACACCGATCTCTTGCTGATACCATTACTACAATTAATGTATTCAACAAATTGGTTGATCTTACAAGTAACCACAAATCTCTTCTACGGGACTTCGCCTTAATTGACCTCAACGCTATAGATCAACTGGGAGATGAAGAAACCCTATTTCTATCACCTAACTCAAATATATTTGCTTTTGATTGTCTCATTGATCGATATGGTAATGAGATCATTGGTATACGTTCAAAAGCTTTAAAGAGGATGTTAAAAAGAGAGGGAACAAGGATTTTTGTAAAAAATAGTCGTAAGGGCAAGACATTAAAAGTTCAATACATCGATAAACCTGATATGCAACTACCAATATCCACAGAGGAATTGAGTCATAGGCTGAATTCGTTGAAACTAAAAAAAATAAATCCAAATAAATACTTAAGTTTGAAAGCCACGATTACTCAATCAAGTATAAATAAAACTAAAAATGCAATTATGGATGGCACGTACTATATCCCTTCAATTGTTATTAATGCAAAGATATATGAAAGTTTAGAGAACTTACCAATTTTCCATAATAGCGATAGGGAGAGTATTGCTTTTACAATCAAGACTCCGAAAAATACCTTGAAAAGGTTATTTGCTTTAGGGTTACAAGGGTATTCATCAATTCTCAATGTAATTGAGCATGATAACCAAGTAACCATTACCGCTTACCACCTTCTGGATACACAGAAAATAACCATCCTTAATTCTTGGAGTCTTGATGGAGAGAAGGCATGGTCAGGTGATTACTAGCCAACAAGCGTAGTCAAGACGGGCTTGCTCTGCACTAGTAGTTCTGGCCACTGAGCTAAGCACCGACATACTTTAAGTAATTCATAGAATGCCAATATTCTAATTTCCGAAACTCAGTTATGTCCAAAACTGTGTTACAAAGTCTACAACAGCAATTTTGAAGAGCCCCTTCGAGAGGGGCTGGTTGATGGGAGGCTAGTTGGCGGGGGTATCTGTTTCCTCTTCAGTGATATCGTCATCGTTTGAAGGCACCGCTTGCTCAACTTCTGCTTCTTTACCCTTAGCTTGGGCTGATTTTCGTGCTCGAATTTCGATATCAATAATGCGTCGTGCAAGTTTGATAATGCGCTGTTGCCATGCGTAGTTGCCATCAACACGTTGCTTGTTGCTAAGCACGCTAGATAACCAGAGTGTGTCCATTGAGATCATCAACGCATCGAGTTTGCGCACTAAGCCAACAAACTGGCCAACCTGAGGCGAGCTGATTTTGGCGTTGAAGGTAATCGGGTCGGTGTAGTCAGGTACTTCATCGATGCCGTTGGACTCCATCAGTTTGTCCAAACGAGCTTGTTCGTAGTCTACCGCCTTAGCGCAATCCTCGATCAGCTGGCTAATGATCTGTTCCACTTCATCAATTTCGTTCTCATCGCCAATGATGCGTAGGATGACATCGATTCCGTAGAGCGCACTGACCGTCCGTCTAAAAACACGGTCAACGACACGTTGCGCCTGTAAGCTATTAATTGTGAATGATTGTTCAAAGATGGGTTTTGAGTAATTGGGTTTTGCTTGGGCCATAAGTTTGCTCCTGATATGACAATAATCAGTCCCTAGCCTAATCCTCTGTGAGGTAATGGCCTTTCAGCTAGGTGGAAGAATTGAGCATCTTTCTGACTATCCTGTCTGGATAAGACGGTTACACTGACTATCAAATATTGCTGATCTGTTTCAGTGATATCTGCGCCTGAGAGCATGAGCTCAAAGGAAGCCCGCCGCTGAGTTTTCTCAGTGGCACTAAGAGGTAGCTAGCCTCCTTAAACAAATAGCCTGCATGTTTCTACATGCTCAACCATGCATTCCTTACGGTTCGCCTTTTCACCACCCAACTGGGGGAGTTTTCCCCAGTTGGGGGTGACTCCTTCAAAACCAAATTAAGGAGTCACCAATGGAATATATCTTCGGGTTTATTATCCAAATCGCAGGCATTATGTTGCTTGCAAAACTGAGCTGGTCGCTTTTGCGATTGCTTGCTAGTCAATGCGTGCGCCCGTTTCGATTTGTACTTACTCAAATCAAGCGATTGCTCACACCAACACCAAAACGTCGTCCAATGGCAGTGCCTAAAGCTCCTGGTATGCCCCGTTTGACATCTGCGTTTTACAAAGAGCCACATCAGTACGACATGGCTTTACTCGAAATACCAACCTATCTGCGTCGTCAGTCTTCTTTGCCCAGCCGGGTAGAAGCGACTGTGTGCACAGAGTTCAACTAAGACGAGGAGAACATCATGAAAAACCAAGTAACACTCATAGGCTACGTTGGCGCTGAGCCAGAGACGCGAGCCTATCCATCAGGTGATTTGGTGACCAGCATTTCGCTGGCCACTTCTGAGAAATGGCGCGACCGTCAATCCAATGAGCTCAAAGAGCATACGGAATGGCATCGGGTTGTTTTTCGAGATCGTGGTGGATTTAAGTTAGGGCTAAGGGCAAAAGATTTAATCCAAAAAGGAGCAAAGCTTTTTGTTCAAGGGCCTCAGCGCACGCGCTCATGGGAGAAAGATGGCATTAAGCATCGATTGACCGAAGTGGACGCGGACGAGTTTCTGCTTCTTGATAATGTGAACAAAGCATCTGAGCCATCACCGGCGGATGATGCAGGCTCCCAAACTAATTGGGCACAAACTTATCCTGAACCAGATTTTTAACCGAGCGAAAACGCTTTAACCCAGCCGGGAGTACTTTCCCGTCAGGGTCAGACTCCCACTTTGATTGTCGGAGTCCACAATGGAAAAACCAAAGCTAATCCAACGCTTTGCTGAGCGCTTTAGTGTCGATCCAAACAAGTTGTTCGATACCCTAAAAGCAACAGCATTCAAGCAACGTGACGGTAGTGCACCGACCAATGAGCAGATGATGGCGCTCTTGGTGGTTGCAGATCAGTACGGCTTGAACCCTTTCACCAAAGAGATTTTTGCGTTCCCTGATAAGCAAGCTGGAATTATTCCAGTGGTAGGTGTCGATGGATGGTCTCGCATCATCAATCAACACGACCAGTTTGATGGCATGGAGTTTAAGACTTCAGAAAACAAAGTCTCACTGGATGGCGCGAAAGAATGCCCTGAATGGATGGAATGCATCATCTATCGGCGCGACCGTTCGCACCCAGTCAAAATCACTGAGTATCTGGATGAAGTCTATCGACCGCCTTTTGAAGGTAACGGCAAAAATGGCCCTTACAGTGTAGATGGTCCATGGCAGACGCACACTAAGCGAATGCTAAGACATAAATCCATGATCCAGTGTTCCCGCATTGCGTTTGGCTTTGTGGGAATTTTCGATCAAGACGAAGCGGAGCGAATTATCGAAGGCCAAGCAACACACGTTGTTGAGCCATCAGTGATTCCACCCGAGCAAGTTGATGATCGAACCCGAGGGCTTGTTTACAAGCTTATCGAGCGGGCAGAAGCTTCAAACGCTTGGAATAGTGCATTGGAATATGCCAATGAACATTTTCAGGGTGTTGAACTGACGTTTGCGAAACAAGAAATATTTAATGCACAACAACAAGCAGCCAAAGCGCTCACACAGCCTTTAGCTTCTTAGCGCCACGCATTCATTTTACTAACCCTGGCGGGATTATTCTCCCGTCAGGGGGAAGGTCTCGTCTTTTTTTGGAGATCTTCCATGACTAAATCAGCCTCACTTTTTCGCTTGGTATTGGTTGTTGCCCTTGTCGTAGGTTCGATTCAAGCCGGTAAAGCGGCAATTGATTCGGTTCAAGCAAGTGTTGTTCAGCACCAAACAGCGTTAGCACAAGCTGCAAAGTAACCACTTAACCCTGAAGGGGAGTTCTCTCCTTCGGGGGAGTCTCCCCTCAAAGGAGACAATATGAAGGTTATCGACCTATTACAACGTACTCCTGCATGGCACCAGTGGCGCATTGCAGGGGTTACGGCATCTGAAGCCCCAATTATTATGGGGCGTTCACCCTACAAAACACCTTGGCGATTATGGGCAGAAAAAACTGGATTCGTATTACCGGAAGACCTGTCGAATAATCCTAATGTGCTTCGCGGTATTCGGTTGGAGCCTCAAGCAAGGCGAGCATTTGAGAATGTGCATAATGACTTTCTTCTGCCGTTATGTGCAGAAGCCGATCATAACGCAATCTTTCGAGCCAGCTTTGATGGCATCAACGATGCGGGCGAACCCGTTGAACTGAAATGTCCTTGCCAGTCAGTTTTTGAGGATGTGCAAGCTCACCGAGAACAAAGCGAGGCGTACCAGTTGTATTGGGTGCAAGTACAGCATCAAATACTGGTCGCCAATAGCACGCGAGGTTGGTTGGTTTTCTATTTTGAGGATCAACTGATTGAGTTTGAAATACAACGAGACGCGGCGTTCTTAACTGAGTTGCAAGAAACAGCGCTTCAGTTTTGGGAGTTAGTACAGACCAAAAAAGAACCGTCAAAATGCCCTGAGCAAGATTGTTTTGTTCCCAAGGGTGAAGCCCAATACCGTTGGACATCGCTGTCTCGGCGGTATTGCTCAGCATATTCCGAAGTGGTCCGACTGGAAAATCACATTAAATCTTTGAAAGAGGAAATGCGAGAAGCTCAGTCAAAATTGGTCGCTATGATGGGTAACTACGCTCATGCCGATTATGCTGGGGTCAAACTCAGCCGCTACATGATGGCGGGCACGGTGGACTATAAGCAATTGGCCACCGATAAATTAGGCGAGCTGGACGAACAGGTTTTAGCCGCTTACCGAAAAGCGCCACAAGAGCGGTTGCGTATCAGCACCAATAAGCCAGAGCAGCCCGTTGAAACACCAATCAAAATCAGTCTTGAGCAAGAGAACTTGGTTTTGCCAGGTGACTCGCCGAGCTCATTTTACTTTTAACGTTCACTTGGAGCCGATTTCGGCTCCTTTCTCATGCGCTTACATCGAGTGCATCAGAAAGCAGTTTCACTCGTAGCCAATGCTGGGTACGAATGATAGAGCGAGCTGAACTCTTACATACACAGCCATACCACAATCAACATACCACCCGACGGGGACTTCATTCCCTGCTGGGGCATGGGGCCTCGTCAAAACTGATGAGGTTTACCATGACTGAACAATCCCCATTTTTGGTTCAAGTGAATCAAGCGTTTAATGTCCCGGCTCCTGATGCTTTCGTTCTGGAAGGATTTAGTGCCGACACTACCCATCCAAACATTCCCGTTCGCAAGGACGAGTATGTTTTTAGAAAAGAAGACTTACGTGACGTATTGGCGTTCTTGTCTAACCCAGACGGTGACGGTTTGTATATTACAGGCCCCACGGGATGCGGTAAGACCTCGCTAATTTGCCAAGTTGCTTCTCGATTGAATTGGCCTGTTCAGCAAATTACTGCGCACGGTCGATTGGAATTGTCCGATCTTATCGGTCACCACACACTGGTTAATGGCAACATGACCTTTGTGTATGGACCGCTGGCACTGGCTGTAAAGCATGGCCATTTGCTGATCATTAATGAAATGGATCTTGCTGAGCCTGCTGAACTGGCTGGGCTCAATGACATTTTGGAAGGTGCCCCGTTGGTCATCGCACAAAATGGCGGAGAGATTATCATGCCACATACCAAGTTTCGTTTTATCGCTACCGGCAACAGTGCGGGCAGTGGTGATCAAACGGGCTTGTATCAAGGCGTGCTTCAACAGAATTTGGCTTTCCTTGATCGCTTTAGAATCATCGAAGCGACCTATGCAGAGCCATCTGTAGAGGAAGCCATTCTGGAGAACGTTGCGCCGGGCTTGCCAGAAGTCTTTCGCCAAAAAATGGTGAAGGTGGCTGGTGACATTCGTCGTCTTTTTATTGGGGGCGCGGATGGCGGTGCTGAGCTTAGTATCACCATGTCTACTCGGACCTTAGTGCGCTGGGCAAAGTTAACACTTGCTTTTAAAGGCGCTCCTAACGCAGTGGAATATGCACTGGTTCGGTCTTTGACGGCTCGTGCAGAGTTGGAGCAACGAGAAGCCATTCACCGTATTGCCACTGATGTCTTCGGTGACCACTGGGAGGATTGATGATGGAAAAGTGCTTTGCTCTTTACCGTTACAGTCATTCTGATGGGACAGCCAAAGAATGGGCCATTTACATTGGATCAGATACCCAGGAGATTGAAGTTCGGTTTGGAAAAGCAGGTCAATTGTCGCAGCAGCGATTGATTGATTCGACTGTTCCTAACGCAGAAGCAGACCGAAGAATCAATGAGAAAATCAACAAGGGTTATCGATTTGTTGGACACGTCGGTATTGATCATCAAGGGCGGCCATTTGAACTTTCAAATGCGCTTGATAGCGTCGCGTGCGCCAATAACGTCAGTTGGGAGTTTCGTACTCGCAAGGACGTCAATGGCCAAATCTCGCTGGCGCAAAAAGCATTGTTCGATATGGCAAAGCTGCTTGAAGCCTATGGCTTGGCTGTTATTGATGATAACCAGGTCAGGATTGGAGAATGGTCATTAGGGTTTTGCAAAGGCGCATTACCTAGTACCAATCAAATCAGCATTGTGTCAGGTGAAGGCGCTGGCATTGTTAACACTGATGATGGCCCGTGGCCATTGTTGCTGTTGCTGGCCTTTAAGCGTCAATTACCACCTCTGTGTTCGCTCACAGTAGCGAGTCCTGAAGGGATAGAAGTATCCGACCAACTGAAGTTGGAAAAAGATGTATTGCGGTTGCTAGGCAGTGATTTAGAGCGGGTTCGCCCGATAGCTGAAGCACTGGACTTAATGCCAGCGAAAATCGATCTCAACCAATCGTCGCCTGATTCGCAAAATTACTATTTCTGATAGTGATGTTGCCATTAGCGCGTCAACGACTACCACCCAAACGGGGGCCATTGCTCCTGCTGGGAGTGGTGCGTCCCCCATCTTACATGAGGATGCACTATGAGTATTCAAACCCTCGACAAACTCTTGATTTGTCACATCGACTGTTCCATCTGGAGCGGTAGAAAAAAACTAAGGCCTGAAGATTTCAGATTAGCCAATGGCAGCCAACTTCCACCGAAGGATGTTGCCAGCTTAGGGAGTAAAA
This sequence comes from Pseudoalteromonas sp. DL-6, assembly GCF_004328665.1. Classification (NCBI taxonomy): domain Bacteria; kingdom Pseudomonadati; phylum Pseudomonadota; class Gammaproteobacteria; order Alteromonadales; family Pseudoalteromonadaceae; genus Pseudoalteromonas; species Pseudoalteromonas sp. DL-6. Next base: position 2,517,804 of record NZ_CP019770.1, on the reverse strand, counting down.
AAATTTGCGACCCAGAGGCATTGGCGAACTTTGAAAGGCTTAAGAAAGAAGCGCAGCGCTTGTGTGAGCAAGTCGGTGTGCGGTTTTTAGGTGGCTATGCCGTCCCTGAAGACCGAATTGATCAGATTGTTCCAGAGCTTGACCGTATAGGTCAGGAGTTTGCGCAGTGCAAGCAGTTGTTCTTGGACAACTATGATCAGGTGACGTTTGACTGGGTTGCAAAACACCCGGAATTTGCAGATGCAATCCGGCGTGCGCTGTCACCCATCGAAGACGTGAAACAACGGCTTCAGTTCGATTATGCCATTTATCGAATGCAACCAGCTGAACAAGCTGGTGGCTTAGATGACAAGGTCAATGGTATGGGACACACCCTCTTTAGGGAGGTGGCTCGTGATGCCAATGAACTGTTTGAGCGTTCCGTTGCAGGTAAGAATCAAATCAGCCAGCGAGCCCTTAATCCTCTCAAGCGATTAAGAGACAAGTTGGATGGTTTGTCATTCCTGGATCACCGAGTTCAGCCAATGGTTGAAGCGATGGACAATTTATTCGTTCGTCTGCCGAAGACCGGCCCTGTGACAGATACTCTCTATCACGAACTGATGGCGACCATTTTAATTTTGTCTGATCCAGACAAGATGAGAATGCACGGTGAAGGTCAATTGGATATCAGACAACTGATGCCCAAACCTGAACCTAAACCCGCACAGCCGGTATCTGCTCAGGCAGATAACTTACGTGCAATACCCCAACCAACCGTCAGACCAAACCTTGGTTCGACTGTACCAAACTCATTTTATTTCTAACGTCCTTGAGGGCATGTTGCCCTGAAGGGCGCATGTCCTCTGCACTATGTAAGAGGGAAATTATGCAATCAACCATCCATAACCCCAGCCAACTGAACCAGTTTGAAGCACATTTTCGTGGTGTGACTGATGCGGTTGAAAGTGAATCGATACCAGAAGTGGCGTGTTGTCGAATGTTAGTACAACGGTCGTACTCAACACATAGTGTCGTGATCCCCAAGAACCCTGTGTTGATCGCAGATGCGGACGCACAAGGAGCTTGGGTAACCGCTATGGTATTTGTTCCAAACATGGCATTGCAGCAAACCGCTCACGAGCGGGCCTGGCTGCAATATCAACATGAGGTGTCTACTCAGTTACAAGACCAGTACGGTCTGACATTGGATGACATCCTGAGTTTCGACCAGCTTAAAACGTCATTTGAGCAGCACGAGAGTCCAGCTCAATTGGTGGCTTGGTTAGCTCAAAAATACGACCTGGATAAGCTAAAAGCACAGGTTTAAACATCCACATTCCCAGCGGGGAAACGCTCCCGCTGAGGGAGTATTCCCCCTAATGATTAGGAGACTCCCATGAATCATCCATTAAAAAACGCACTGCCAATCGTTGCCGCCGCTTATGGCGAAAAGTTTGGTGTGAAGGTGCTTATTCAAGGTCAAGATGCGTTTACCGATGGTGAGCGGATTGTGATCCCAACAGCAAACCCAGACGACCCACACTATCAACAGATAGCTTGGGGTTATCTGGCTCATGAAGCGGCGCATATTCGGCATACTAATTTTGACATGGTGCAGAAGGCGTCGTCCAAACCGATCCGTAAGGCACTTCTTAATATCATTGAGGATGTGCGCATTGAAAACGAATTGGCAAAGGATTACCCCGGAACCCGGCGCAGTATTTCGCAAGTGATTGAGTACATGGTGGACACACAGCAAATGTGTGTACCTGAACAGCTTGAGCCTGCATCTAACTTGCAAGCGTGGTTGTTGTTTCTTGAGATGCCATTTTCTCGGTCAGAAAGCGCTGACGCCTTTGTATCAAGCGATTGATGAAAGAGTGAGACAACTCTTTCCTGCCGCAGCGATGAGCCGGTTAAGCGCCATGCTGACAGCAGTGCCTAGCTTAGGCTCTACAGGTGAAGTGCTGAAACTTGTCGATGCCATCGTTGCCATGTTGGAAGACGAATCTCGTCCACCACAGGATGAGTCGGATGCTGATAGCGGTAATGACATTGGACAAGATGCGAGTAATGACAGCAATAACAGTAGTGACAGTCAAACCCCGGAAGCAGACTCGTCTGCAATGGTGGATGCTGCTGAAACGGGAGATTCTGATAACTCTGATCAAGCTGACAATTTGCGACAAGCCTTAGAGGCCAGTGTCGCTCAGTTTGAACCCGATACCTTTGCACAAGTAGCAGAAGTGTTGTCGGAACAAGCTGAAGGACATCAGGGTGTCACTCCACTCAGTTTGCCCCAAGCAGAGCAGGCGATGTTGGGTGATGAGGCCATTTTGACCCTATCGGCGTCTGAGTCAGCTCAAATTCGAGCCCGACTTAGGGGCATGGTTCAGTCCAGTCAGGACAATCGGAATCATGCCAAAAGGCACGGTCTTCGAGTTGCAACCCATCGTCTTGCCGCTTCACAAGCAGGTGAGTCGAGATTGTTTATTCAAAGGCAACCTCGCATTGCGCCTAATGCTGCTGTGCACTTGCTGGTCGATATATCGGGTTCAATGGGTAAACCCATTGGCGAAGGTAATCGAAAGTACTTTCATGTTGCCAATGAAGCCGCTTTGGCTTTGGCCATGGCACTGGAAGGCATACCGGGTGTTGTACCTGCGGTCAGTTATTTTCCTGGTATTCATCAGGAAGTTTCTATCGCGTTATTGCCCAAGCAATCGGTTCGACATCGGGCCGCCTGTTTTGACCAAAAACCACGAGGTTGTACGCCTATGGCACAAGCGATGTGGTTTGCGGCAAACAGTTTGTTGGCACAAAAACAGGAGCGAAAGCTAATGATAGTGCTAACGGATGGAGAACCAGATGATTGGGCAGCCACGCATGACATTGTTGACCGGTGCAGACGAAGTGGCTTTGAGCTGCTGGGGATAGGGATTCAAACACGCAGTGTTGAGAAATTCTTTCCTCAAAGCATTGTGATTAATGACGTCAAAGATCTAAAGCGTGAGTTATTTGAAGTAACACAACAACTGTTAATTCAGTAACCACATCAATTTTACCACCCTGCGGGGACGATTCCGTCCCCCGCAGGGCATGGGTTCGTCTCCGTTTTTTTGGAGACTCCTATGAAAAACAGAAAGTTCTTAGCTGGCGAAGAAGCCGGTACTTACATCGTTCCTGAACAAGTAACCGAAGCGGATATCTTAGATATGGCGCTTAAGCTTGCCCGTGGTCGATTGAGTAAAGGTCGCAAAATTGAACAGCCATCGTCGGCGTTCTCATACCTGCAAACTTTGATGCACGAGTATGAGCACGAGGTTTTTGGCGTGCTGTTTCTTGATACAAAGCATCGTGTCATTCGATTTGAAGAGCTGTTTAAAGGCACTTTAGATGCGGCGAGCGTGTATCCAAGGGAAGTAACAAAGCGGGCGCTGGAACTTAATGCGGTAGCAGTGATACTGGTTCACAATCATCCATCGGGTGATCCTGAACCCAGTGAAGCTGATAAACGCATTACTCATCGACTTCGTGACGCCTTGTCACTCGTTGATATTCGAACGCTTGACCATGTTGTGGTCGCATCCGAGGGCTACGTTTCGCTTGCCGAACGCGGTTATCTTTAATGAATGGGCGTATTGCCCATTCTCCTACATCACAAAAGCAGTCCCATCAGCACACATCAGCACAGCTCGAATTTCTATTTGAGTTTGATGATGCCCCAGTCACTTGGTCTGACACGGAGATCTGGCAGTTACGCGAAGGCATTCTATTGAATGCGATCCGTGTATTGCTGGACGGTCGTGTCGGTACTCGGTTGCGCAAGGATGTGTTGTCGTGGATTCAAAATGACGAAATAGCGCCATTTTGCTTTCGGATTTGCGCGATAGCTGCGGTTGTCGATCCTGATGTGCTTCGTGATTCCATCATGTGGCTATTAAGACGACATGGTATCCAGCTTGATTAACGTTCCTGTATTAACCAAACGGCTCAATGCAGGACCCAAGCTGATTTTTTCACTTGTGGTAGGAGTCGGCTTTTTACTTAAGGAGGTTATATGGCGTTACCTTTACAAATTGAAACAGTGAGGCCATATCTTAATGGCCAATGGCTTCAGGTATTGGCTGCATTGGTGCCAGAACTTGATGTCGCTATTGCTCGAAAAGGCCGTCATGTGGCTTGCCCTGTTCATGGCGGTCGTGATGGCTTTAGGCTGTTCAAAGATGCTGAACATACCGGAGGTGGCGTTTGTAACACCTGCGGTATCTTTCATGATGGCTTTGAACTGTTGTCTTGGATTAATGGATGGAGCTTTGCTCAATCTGTTGAAGCAATTGGCCAAGTTCTAGGTATTCAACCCGGACAAATACAAGCACCTTCTCGGGAAATACCGAGTAACGCTGTTGATTGGAAGGCTAGAAAGCAGGACGAGGACAAAGCGATTATCTATCGCTTGAATCAAACCTGGGGAGAAACACTATCCCTTGCAGATAGTCGTGCGCAACCGGTTTGGAACTACTTGCATCGTCGTGGCATTGTTACCCGGCTTCGTCCTGAATGGGATACGGTGCTGAGGTTTCATCCAAACTTGCCTTACCATGATGAAGATGGTCTGTTTATCGATAGTTATCCAGCGCTGCTAGGTAAAATCGTTACTCGGCAAGGGCGTTCGGCCACGTTCCATCGGATCTACCTAAGTGAAGATGGATTCAAAGCGCCGGTTGAAAAGCCTAAAAAGATGATGCCCATACCAAGTGACAGAATAATCACGGGTGGTGCCATTCCGATAGGTGAGCCTGGTGGGATATTAGGTGTTTCTGAAGGCATAGAAACAGCTTTAGCGGTCACCAGAGCAACGGGGCAAACATGTTGGTCGGTTGTGAACGCAACGCTACTGGCTAGGTTTGAACCACCAAGTAATGTGAAAATGCTGTACATCTGGGCAGATCATGATCTCTCTGAGACCGGCCTGAATGCAGCGAATGAACTCAAGAAAAAAGCCTGGCAAAAAGGCATTCTGACACAAGTGTTGATCCCTCCGATACCAACGTCACTCGGCGTGAAAAGTTGGGATTGGAATGATGTGCTGAATGTTTACGGTACCATGGGCTTTCCTAAAGTTCATGTCTGATCCAAGGGGCTTCGGCCCCTTTTTTTGCGCCTTGCATATTTGAAAAAACATGGAGAATGAAAAATAGATAACCAATAGGAGAAACAAATATGATGGTATTAACCCTGTTAACAAAGCAGATTGATAGTGAGTTTACGGTTTACTGGAAGACCGGCCTTCAAAGAGGTGGTGAGCTAAAGGTCGATTTAGGTGAGCAATACGACAAGCTACCTGAGCAGCAAAAGCCAATTGCAGCGATTCTTCATTTGGGTCAGCTGACTCGGGATATCGTAGTTCAACAGCGCAAACATTGGCAACTATCTGCAATAACTTTGGGAAGCTATTGGCAAGTTCGTTAAAAATATTGTTTTCTGCATAATTTAAATTGCCCAAACTGCTATAGGCTCCGCCGCCCATGCCAATAAAATAGTTTTTATTAACACCTTTTTTTGCAAAACCCTCAAAAAATAGCGACCCTACAAACAAAGAACTGTCTCCCAATTGTTTGAGTAAGGTGTTTCTCTGGCCTACAGTTTTTGCCTTATAAGCTTCCTCGTATAACAGAGCAAGTGTTGGCAGTGAAAGAGTATCGTTTTCTATTTGAAATAAATGCTTGCTTTAGCTAGGGTTGATCAGAAGCTGTGCTAGATAGTGAAGTGCTTCTTCTGATAAAGGGGGGAGCCAAATCTTTTGATTCTTGGTTAATCCCGTCGTAAAAACATTTCTTAATGTTTGTTTGGTTTATGCATTTATATTTAATAATCATTGGCTTACCTAAATTTAAATTTTTCATTTTACCTCTTGAATCCAATTTAAGAATCCCTAATTATAGTCTCGGGAAGGTTCTTCCTGACATTTATTGTCTTAGGTTATCAATCATTTTAGGAGGAAAATTATGATTTTGAAACCTCTTTACGATCGTGTGGTTGTGCGCCGATTAGAGGCAGAGACGACTCCCAAAGGTGGCATCATTATCCCTGATAAGTCGGCCGAAAAGCCTACTCAGGGAGAAGTGGTAGCCGTTGGAGATGGTATAGCTGGTGGTTCAGGAGAGTTTCGAGCGCTTTTGGTAAAAAAGGTGACCGGATTTTCTTTGGGCAATATGTAGGCTCCCAGGTAAAAGTTGATGGCGAGGAGCTGTTGATCATGAGAGAGTCTGATATTCTTGCCATTGTTGAAGAAGAGCATGTAGAGGGAAAAGCGGTAATCTTTTCAGACGATGCGCGCGAGCGCATGTTGACCGGGGTGAATATTCTGGCCGATGCCGTGAAAGCAACCCTTGGTCCGAAAGGCCGCAATGTGGTCTTAGATAAGAGCTTTGGTGCCCCCATAGTCACAAAAGACGGTATGTCGGTAGCCAAAGAAATCGAACTGTCTGACAAGTTCCAGAATATGGAGGCGCAGATGGTTAAAGAAGTAGCCTCGAAAACGGCCGATGTGGCTGGTGACGGTACAACTACCGCAACAGTTTTGGAACAAGCATTGGTGCGTGAAGGATACAAGGCGATCGCTGCCGATATGAATCCGATGGATTTAAAACGCGGCATAGACGCTGTTGTTAAGTCAGCAATCAACAAACTGCATGACGTGGCCAAACCTTGCGACGATAATTAATCTATCGGCCAGGTTGCGACGGTGTCTGCAAACTGGAACAAGGATATTGGTGACATTCTGGCCGAAGCGATGGAAAAAGTGGGCAAAGACGGCGTCATCACCGTCGAAGAAGGTAAGTCACTAGAAAATGGGCTGGAAGTAGTTGAAGGTATGCAGTTTGATCGAGGATACCTGCCGCCCTATTTCATCAACAATCAGGAAAAAATGCAGGTGGAATTAGAACCCCCCTACATCCTGATGTTTGACAAAAAGATCAACAATATCCGTGAGTTGTTACCACTGCTGGAAAAGTTGCGAAAGACAGCCGACCTTGAGTGTTAATTGCCGAAGATATTGAGGATGAGGCGCTTTCTACTCTGGTAGTGAACCAGTTGCGTGGTGTGCTTAAAGTAGCCGCTGTCAAAGCGCCACGCTTTGGTGAACGTCGCAAGGCTATGCTAGAAGATATCGCTATTTTGACTGGTGCAACGGTGATTAGCGAAGAAGTTGGTTTATCGTTAGAGGACGTGGAATTAGCTAAACTTGGAAGTACTAAGCGAATCATTATCGGCAAAGATACAATCACAGTTGTAGATCGCGCTAGTAATGCGAAGTCCATCGACGCGCGGGTGTCTCAGATCAAAGCCGAAATTGACAACACCAGTTCAGACTACGACCGAGAAAAACTCCAGGAGCGAGTCGCTAAGCTCGTTGGTGGTGGAGTCAGCCTCATCCGTGTAGTGGAAGCTGTTTGAGGTTTGGTTGGCAGAGTTTTTTAAGGCAAGCTATAGTGCAGTCAAATGGGATCAGAAAAATGCCACTTCAGTGGGGATCCGTCAAGAGAATTATAGAGCTAGGAGTTTTTTTCTGGTCCGATAATAAGTTCTAGATCAGATTCGATTTGAAGCTGTTGCGCCTCAGCATCTTTTTGTGCATGATACTCAGGTGAAACTAGCCAGCCGTATAACCTATTTCTACCTTGCTTTTTAGCACGATACAGCAGAGAGTCTACAAATTTTAATTGCCAGTCCCAAAGTCTCTGGTTTGTTGGAGTTACCGAATCGATTAATAAAAAGCCACCACTTACACTGATATTCAATGCACCGGCTTCAGTTTCTATCGGTTTAACACAAAGTAACTGAAGTAATTTGTGAATTGTTTGTTGAGCTTTATTAGCATCAACGTTTTCAAGCAATAATAAAAACTCCTCACCACCCCAACGTAATATTTTATCGTTGCTACGACAAAATTGTTTAAACCTCATAGAAAAAGCTAATAACACCTCATCACCTACAGCATGCCCGTAGTTATCATTAATATGTTTAAAAAAGTCTATATCCAACATTACTAATAAGGCTGTTGTATTATTCGAGGGCTGGCAACAATGCTTAGTGTTATAAAAGCGGCCCTTTTGTTCACGTTCTGGTGTCAGCTCAACTGAGCGACGATTATTTAAACCTGTCAAGGGATCGTGCAATGAAAGTTGATGTAATAGAACATTTTTTTCACTAATCTGTTTATTTACACTTTTAACTTTTCGATATGAAAAAAATATGACAGTTAATACAGCCAAGATTGCTAATATCAAACCTAACGACATCCACATTATTCGTTGCTGACTTTCATTTTGGTATTTTTGCAACTCAAGTGTTTGCTCTAGTAATTCTACTTGTAGTATTTTGTCATTCGACTGATAGCGAATTTGCATTTCATTTGCTATCCTTTCACTCTCATCTGAATGATGCTTTTGGAGTAATTTTAGCTTTTCTTTTAAGGTAGTAGCCTGAGATTGATACTGACCTGTTCGTCCATAAGCATCAGCTAAATGTGTTAGTAAATCAGAGATTTGAACAGGCCTAGCTACCTTTCGGAAGGCATCTGCATTTTCAACCATTACACGAATGCCAATATCTTTTTGTCCTTGCAGCACTTGCAAATAACCAAGATTGAAATTAATAACTAGTCGCGCATTAGTAACATCGGTATTAGATAGAATTTTCAGAGCGTTATGAAAATATTGTTCTGCCTGTTGATACTTTTGTTGCAGTAGTAAATTTGCACCAATGTTATTCAGTGCCATCAGCAAGACCTTTGAGTTGTTATTTTTACGAGACCATTGGACTGCCTTCAGATAAAACTTGATGGATTCATCGGTTGGACCTAAAATGTGCTGATTTACAAATCCCAAAAGTAGATATAGCTCGGCCAATTGATCTTGTTCTTGATGTAGTTCTGCTTCTTTAATTGACGATACTAATAAGTTTTCAGCTTTTGCGTAATGTTGAAGTGCTAATTCATTTCTTGCTATAAGTATATTGAGCTGCAATCGGCGTTTTAACTGAAATCTATCCTTTAATTTTCTCGCTGCGTCCTGCGCAAGAAGGATATGTTTCAATGATGATTCTTGTTGTGATAAATTTTGCCATAATCTTGAAATCAATAAATGAACATAGAAAAGCAGTCTAGGGTTATCAACTTTCTCCAAATGACGCTCTAATATTGGAAATAATGCCATGTATTCGTTGGTTTTTCCTTGTTGAAAAAAAATTTCACATTGTACTGCAAGCATCTCAACCTGAGCGTTTACTGAACTACGTAGCAGAGATTCCTGGTAAAGCTGCTGTGCATGCTTTATAGCTGTATTATATTCCTTGTTTTTTAATCCTTGCCATAAAATTAAATTCCCTTTTGCTCTAATATAAGTTTCAAAAGCACTATTTTTATCAATCCGTTTTGTTATCTCCTTCAGTACCGTTATATCGGTAGGGTAACGACGAATATCGACGATATCATTTAATTGAGATTCAATTATTTCGTCACGATGTATCATTTTTGCTACAACAAAGTGCGGTATAAAACTAATGAACAGTGATGTAATATATATTAAATAAATAATATAACGCATAATTGAAACCCTTAATGTAAAAGTTATTTCTAAACCTATTCGCATAAATTGAAAATAATCAGTGCTCTAATACAAATTACCTAAAAATTTGTTGATAAAATAACAATAGCTTACAAAGCTAGGGTTTTCTATTGCTATCTTAGCTAACTATTTTTTATCTGTCCGGTTAGAGTGGGGATTATCTCTGATAATTCTTCCATATCTTGTCAAATTATAATTATTTTTATATCAATGACATCGCTTAGTTTTTTCAGTTAGCTTTTATAATTTAGACTATTTCTTTCTTCTCAATTCCTTTTGCAAACTTCTATAGCCCTAAAGCTCTTGTTTTAATAGCGGGTTTCTGCTTAGTGCTTGTTTCATCTAAAGCTTATAGTATAGCCACCCATTTGAACGAGCTTTAAAAGCGCCGTTTCAACTATAAAATCATGATTAACCTGAGATCTGGTTAAGCCAGCATCTAATTATTATCATTTAACAGCTCAAATTTTTGGGTTGTTAAATCCAGGGAAGGCTTGTCCTTTTTCAAACAGTAAGCGATTAAACCACCTAGCAGATTAAGCATAAAACCATGAATGCTGCGGTGTCTGGAGTGCCCAAAGTAAGATATATTTTTCAATTAGTCATTTACCGTTTTAATAACAAACCGCTTTTTTAGAATCGCTCTATCCAACAGAGATATGAATTTTTCTTCATGTTTTTGCGCACGGTGATTATTAGTTCGACACCTTTATCGCCATACAATTTACCGAGGATGGAGTCAGTCATGTCTGACTCCGGCTATCGGTCATCCACATTACCTTTTGTTAGTTTAGGCGAAACTATCGCACCTAAATTATTGATAATAATATGTAATTTAAAAATAAATGACCAAGCGATGGTGTCCTTATCATGCGTGGACATACAAGCAAATACTTGATTCCTTTTCGCTCGAATAATGTGGCAGATCTCTATTTTAGTGGTGTTGACAAACTGAATGCCGGTGGGCTTACCTAGCTTTGAGGTAGATAGTTGCACATCGGCACCACTACACTGGATGTGATACCTAAAACCACGTGTAACTGAGTAGCTCTGGAAAGTAATCTCTGAGCTGACGGTAAACGAATCAATATAATAGTTTTTGAAATCGCGGTAATGTGACTGATGGAAGTGAATAATTATCGTTATTATCTCATCGGTTGATAGCCTGCAAGTTATGCGGCGCTTGATATCCCCGTTTTCCAACAAGGTACGCTGCCACTTATCAACAAACAAAGTGCAAAAATCATCGACATCACAATAGTTTTCTACTAGTTTATTCATGCTCGTTCCTTTTGGTCTTATCTTTACTTGGTCGAACGATCGGATCCTAGAACGAGTAATTAGTTCCTTCGGTATTTCTATTTCTTATCCAGAACTCAGGTTGATTACTTAAATTCTGAATTTGATTATCCATACCAACCCTTGACAACAGTAAGACTGAAAAAATATAGAATTAGGCACTTCCGTAGTCTTCGAATAAGTTGTAGGAATAATGGGATAATCGCTCATTAAAGAGTATTTGTAGCACAACTTCAGTTTTATCAAATTTACTTTTATGAATGAGTAAATCAAGTATAACCAATTCATAGTTACAGTTAGTTGCTTGAGATAAATAAAATAATTGTTTTTCAGTGAGAAAACGAGACCCCTGCCTTACAGCAGATAGCTTTTGACATGAAATTGATAAGTCATAGGCTATTTGCTTATCTGTAGTAAACCCTTTTTTGGCTTTAAATTTATCTAGTAAATTATTGATTAGCATCATTTACCTTATTTTTTTCAAAATATCATTACAAAAAATGCAAAAATCCACATTTGAGTTAACTAAATAACTATCACTTTTAATTATTTGATACAAGAAAGTGGAATTAACAAAAGAGGATAATTTCTTGTTAATAAAATTGAAGTTTATACATACAAGAGGTGGTGGGTTAACTATATGATATTTATGGTTTTGTTTTTATTCTGACGGTTGTGGTAATTGTACCAGCAGGGTTTTTGATTGATTTTTTCATCAATCTATATCCACAAAAAATAAATATATGAACTGAATTTGATGATAGTCATTTGTCATTTTCATGGGTTATTTTATTGAAGGTAGACTGTATTGGTGCAATAGCTACCGAGAGTGAGATTATTTTAAAAAATGTACACGTTAATCAAATTTTACAAGATTAGCATTTTTAGGAGGATTAGCAATGAGCACTGGCTGTTGTATAAGCTTAAGGAATATCTCCTTCGCAAGAAACACTAATGGCTCAATTAGTAATATTGATCTAAATATATTGAAAGGCCAGCTAGCAATTATAATTAGTTTTAATCAATCCGTGTTAAATAATTTGGTAAAACTATTACGCGGCGAAGAAAAACCAGACGAGGGGGAAGTCGTTTATTTAGGCGTGGACCGTAATGATATTTTATTTTTACCTAAGTTTGATGAAGAAAATGAGCACTATCCTGTTACTGTTTTTAATCTTGTTAAATTTGCTAGCTTTAATTGCTCCGAATTGTCCAATAAAAGCGGAGTGCATGTAAAAAGCCTTGTAAATGAAGCGATTGCTAAAGTTGGAATGAGCCATTACGCAAAATGTTATATCCATGAGCTTTCATTGAGCCAAATTCAACGAGTAAGGTTTGCGAGGATAATTTTACAAAACCCTAAGGTATTAATATTAGATAGACCTTTCCTAAAAGTTAACTCAAAGACAAAAAAAGACTTACTTGATCTTTTAAAAGATATGCTAGCTAAAAACATGACTATCGTAGTGACAAATAACACATTAGATGACTTTAAAAATATACATTCACAATTAACTTTTATCCATGAAGGCGTCGTTTTCACAAAAGCATTATTAACGCCAAGCTATACCCACTTTATTAAAGGATAAGGTTTTTATTTTATATCAAAAACTTACTTTAACTTAAGGGCTTGCCTTATCTATTTTTAAGTAAGCTTGTATTTTTATCACTACATTAAAATTTATCCAAAGTAGGGAAAGTAATGAAACACTATTTAGGGATAGATGTGTACTCTGCTGCATGTGAGCGTATTGACTACATTTTTAGTCACTTTAAACATTTTTACGTGTCTTTTTCAGGGGGTAAAGATTCCGGGGCTTTATTAAATTTAACAATTCAAAAAGCTGAAGAGCTAAATCGTTTACCTGTTGATGTTTTGATTGTAGATTTTGAAGCTCAGTACCAAAACACCATTGATTTTATCACAAGAATGGTTAAAACAGGCAAGATTAATCCGTATTGGATTTGTTTGCCAATAAGCTTGAGAAACGCTGCTTCCCAGTTTCAGCCGAAGTGGTGTTGTTGGGATAAAGACTATAATTCAAAATGGGTAAGAGAAATTCCTATACAACCCGGAGTCATATCAGATATTAACTATTTCCCATTTTTTAAAATTGGTATGGAGTTTGAAGAGTTTGTAATTGAATTTGCAAAATGGTACCAAAAACAAAAAGAATCCCCTGTTGGTATATTAATTGGAATTCGTGCAGACGAGTCACTTAATAGATACAGAACTATAAAAAATAAACATAAAGCTAAGTTTTTAGAAATACAATGGAGCACTAAGCTCGAAGATAAAGTGTATTCTTTTTATCCAATCTATGATTGGAAAACGAAAGATGTTTGGATTGCTAATGGTAAAAAACAATGGGATTACAATAGAACATATGATCTTATGCAAAAAGCGGGGGTCAGTTTATCCCAACAAAGGCTATGCCAACCTTTTGGAGATGATCAAAGAAAAGGCTTGTGGTTGTATCAAATACTTGAACCTAACACATGGCAAAAACTAGTAGAGCGAGTTGAGGGATGTAACTTTGGTGCTCGCTATAGTAAAACACAAGGTCATATTCTTGGCTATTATCGTTTTGATTTACCTCCTGGCTATACTTTTAGGCAATACAGTAAGTATTTGCTAAATACAATGCCCCCCCCATTAGCAAATCATTATAGGGAAAGAATATTCAAATTTTTAATGTGGTGGCGGCATAATCGTAAAAGTTTTGGAATAAAAAAGATCCCAGACTATGCAAATGTAAAACTAGAAAACAGTAAAAAAGTGCCAAGCTGGAGGCGTATTTGCAAGGTTTTAATAAAAAATGACTATTGGTGTCGTGGCCTTTCATTTGGGCAGACAAAGTCTTTGACTGAGCACTATAAAACCCTTTATGAAAATTACCTTAGAAAGGAGTGAACATGCAAAACCAATTTGAAGTAAAAGAATCACTACCATATAACGAAATAATTAGAGATTTAAAGGACTTTACATCCTTTAAAGAGCTCCAAAGCGATAAAAAAGTTGAGTTTTATAATCATATTGTTACGTTATTATCTGATTGGATTAAAAGTCCATTCCCTGTTACCAGATTACAGCTTTTACATGTCAATAGTATTAAGGAAAATCACTATAACCCTAACTTAGTTGCACCTTTAGAGTTTGAGCTTTTACGCCATTCAATTGAGCAAGATGGCCTGACTATGCCTATTGTTGTTAATAAAACTAAAGATAAAGGTATATATACTGTTGTTGATGGCGCTCATCGCTTTGCTATTTTAAAGAGCATAGGCATTGACTATATACCATGTGTTATTTTAAATAAATCAACTTTAGAGAATGTAGCAACATCGGTTAGACATAATATTGCTAGAGGAAGTCATCAAGTAGAGCTGACTGCTAAGCTCGTAATAGAGCTTAAAAACTCAAATTGGAGTAATGAGAAGATTCAAAAAGAGCTAGGCATGGATGCGGATGAAGTACTGAGAATGCAACAAATTACAGGGCTTGCAGAAGCTTTCAAAGATGATGAATTTTCTCAAGCTTGGAGTTAGGAATAATACAAGTGTAAGTACTTTGTGGTATCAATTTAGCGCTACCAGCGTCAATATGTAGTGATGAAAATTTCATCGTATTTATTTAAAGCTGGCGTCTACTATCCTACAAATTGGGGTGAACTTGCTGATTGGTTCCATGATGAAAAAAGTTGATTTGCAGCTGTCTGGTTTATTACAAATAAAAAGAATAGTGTCAGCGCTCTTGGGGGTTAAAGGCTATTAGGTCTTGGGAGTTATAAAACTGCTAGGTCTTTAATGCACAAGTTAAGAAATGTCATGGTTGCTCTTGAAAGAGATAAACTATCCAGCATCGTAGAGGTTGACGAAACATTAATAGATGGTGTCATTCAAAATCATCTATTAAAAATCAACAGGGCAATAAGCATAACCGGATAGTGCTTTTAGGTTCATTTGTACCTGAAAATGAAATAATGGCTGGGATACATCGAGTCTCATCATTATGTAAAAGATGGCTTTAGGTACGTATCAAGGCGCGGTAAAGGCTAAGCAACTTAATTATTATTTAGATAAGTTTATATTTCGTTTCAACATAAGAAAGTCAGATTATCGGGTATTATAATTCTAAAGGTTGCTTGAGCAAGCAGTTTGTTCTAAGCCGATAAGGTACTAATCAATTAAAAATAGATAACCACATATAATGTGGTTGTTTGAACTAAGTGGATAGTCCTTGGATATACACATAACCGAAAAAACTAGCTATTCTCAAATATATGTTATTGGGTCAGCGTCATACTCTATAGTCTTGTTGAAACTGCAAAAGTAAGTGACCTTGCAGTGCATGGTTATATTTCTAATTACTTGTAACATATTGCTGAACAGCCGGATAACTTTGAGTCACTATTGCCATGGAACATTAGGTAAAGCTAGGTGTAATTGGCCAGACGTTTATTTAGAATGTTTGTTAACTTATTAAATAATGGTGCAATAAAAATGTTCGGCTGCATGAATATGACAGCAGCAGTTTAGTCATCGGTTTGCTAGGGGCTTTGGGTTAAAACTAATAGTGATCTGTGTCCAATTCCAGAGTTAGCATTCAATAATGCAAAACTACCACCAATATGAACAACCCAACACTGTAGAGCATTCAGCCGAGCTAGAGTAAAAGCCTACTTATTTTTCTCCGCTTTAGTCAGTTTGAATATGAAGTTCTAATAATTACCACCTATGTTGTTATGGGCGGAATATGTAAGTAGAAGTTATCAATACTGAAAACTCATAATGCCAATTGCCTACAAGAAATAGAGTATTGGCAGATTGTCATTAAAAATAAGTAGAAACGAGCAAAAGACTTAGTCGTTTATAGAGAAGAACTGAGTACAGTGTTGACAAAAGACAGCTACGAGTCTTGGTATGGGCGCGTATGCAGAATAAATAAAGCCATATTGGTGGTAAATGGTAGGCTCTAGTGGTACCAGCTTCAACTGATTATTCAGATATTGTTGAGCTAATACCCTATTAATAATAGCAATCCCTAGTTGTCGTTGAACATAAGCGCATGCTGTTGCAATACTATGCGTTTCCAGTCGGATCTTTGGTATAACACCATTTTGTTGAAATAGCTTTTCCAACTTTTGTCGCGAAGGTCGACCTTGTCCAAGCATGATTAGGGGTTCATGGCTAAGGTCAGTTAAGTTCACACTTGTTCGGTTATTGAGAGAATGTTCAGCCGGTATCATGCAAACTAGCTCGCTATCAAGCATGGTTTTTACAATTAGTCCGGGATGATTTTCCGGTAATTGAATAAAGCCACAGTCAATAGAACGCTGTGCGACCAAATCTCTGGCAGTCAGGGGGCTATGAGATTCTATACTCACTGAAATTTTTGGGTACAGTTGAATAAAACTTGCCACTACATCTGCTAGTGGACCAGAGCTAAAACTTTGCGGTGCAACGATGGTTAAGGAGCCTGTTTCTGTTTTATGGAGGTTGCGCGCTAAGGCTAAGAAGCGGTCCGCATTATTCAATAACAAATCAATTTCGGATGTCAGAAGCTTGGCTTCATCAGTTGCAATTAGTCTGCTATGTTCTCTATAAAACAATTGGAACCCAACAAGTAGCTCTAGGCTCGCTAAAAGCCGACTTATTCCTGGTTGAGTCAAACCCAACTGGCGTGCAGCAGCAGTTGCAGACCCTGTTTGCATAATAGCGCGGAAAGCTTCTAGGCTCTTTAGATTAATATTTTTCATTCGCATGCCAGTAATCCATATCTATCTCATTTCTGATACTAAGAATATTTGTCTTCGAATTCAACAATAACAAAATGCTTTGTTAATAACAAAATGTTATTGAGTCATTGCACTTAATTATAATATTGCATTGATAATTTCCTTTTACTAGAGTGTTTTCGATAACCAAACAAAAAGCATCAACGGGAGATACCTATGTCGAATTTCAACTACCCATTATCTGCGTTGGCAATTGCCATCAGTGCAGTCTTTACTATTTCCAGTCAGTCTGTTCGGGCGGAACAAACTGTAGAAAAGGAAGAGCCAAATTCAAAATTAGAAGTAATAGCCATTACTGGTTCTCGCATCATGAGAAGAGATGAAGCGGAAGGAAGTCCAATACAGAGTTTTGACAGAGATCAACTGGACATTAAGGGAGCACTCTCAATTGGTGAGTTTTTACAGGAGTTACCTTCGGTTGGTGCCAGTTTGAATGATAATGGTTCTGCCGGAACTAGTCATGGTACTGCAAGTATTAACTTACGTAATTTAGGTGAAAATCGTTCGCTTATACTTGTCAATGGGAACCGCTGGGTTAATGGCGCGGGCAGTCGTGGTTTTCGTGATTTCGTCGATTTAAATACGATCCCATTCGCCATTATTGATCAGATTGAAGTGTTGCAAGATGGTGCAACTGCGATTTACGGAGCCGATGCTATTGCCGGTGTGGTGAATATCCACACTATTAAAAATTATGATGGTGCCCAAGTAAAAGCCTATTACGGTATTTCGGGAGAAAATGATCGTGAAACGAGAAATTTTGATCTGCTATTGGGGCACGACTTTAACGACCACAACCTGATGTTTTCTGCCAGTTATTCGAATCAGGAACCAGTTTATACCCAGGATCGTAGTTTAACAGCAGTGCCATTAAATGGGTTACCTTTAGGTAGCTCTGAAGGTCTTTTTCGGGAGTCTAAGCTTGAAGGTTTGTTTGATTTTTCTGTGCCTTCAATCGGTATAACACGAGATCCAGGTTCGGATGGTAACTCATTAAATAGTTGGCGCGCGGCTAGTAGCAACGACCGTTTTAATCGTTACCATGATAATTATGTTGTTGGTCCAAATGAGCGATTAAGTTTATTTGGCCAGGCAACTTTTCAATTGCCGGACACTCAAGTTTTCGAAGGAACGAGTATACGGTTTGAGCTGCTGCATAATATCCGGAAATCAGATCAGCAGTTTTCGGCTGCTGTACCAGTAATTACTGGTTCGCGTGGTTTTGTTATCGCCAATGATAGTAGAGTCAATCCGTTCGGTATTGAATTCTCAGGTAGTGATTTTGGACTGAGAAATTTTTTCACTGATAATGGTTTGCGAGTGAATGAACAAAAAGTAGAAACAACTCGTGTTGGGGTTGGCTTAGAGGGCTTTTTGCCGTTAGGTTGGCAATGGGATGCTTTTGCGTCTTGGGCTGAAAATAAAGGTACATTTACTTCAAAAAATCAGCTGCACTTAGATAAGCTTGCGCTAGGGATGAGAGCATGTAACAGCAGTGGGATAGTGGCCGATATTAGTGATTTATCGTCCGGTTGTGTACCTGTGAATCTATTTAATCCTCTCACATCGGCGATGGTTAACTATATCAATTTCACAGGTATTGATGAGAATAAAACAGAGCAACAGCATTTTAGATTTAATTTAACTAATGCAATTGCGGAGTTACCGGCTGGGGACGTTTTACTGGCAATTGGTGCCGAGTACCGTAAAGAAAATGGTGTTGATATCCCAGACAATATTATTAATGCGAAACCACGAGTTAATCAATATCGAACTACATCTTCATCACCGCGTACTGGAACTGTTGGCGAGTATGATTTGTATGAAGCTTATATTGAATTAAACATCCCACTACTCGAAAACAGTGCATTTGGAGAAGCTCTGGAATTAAACCTTGCTAGTCGGTTATCTGATTACAGCACATTTGGTAGTACAACTAATAGCAAGGTAGGTATTTTATATCGTCCCATAACAGATTTCATGCTGCGTGCAACTTGGTCAGAAGGTTTCCGTGCACCTTCACTTCTGGAGTTATATGAAGGTGAGCGCGCCGCTTTTGCTCCGGTTATAGACCCTTGCGATATCAACAAGGGGTTGCCAGGTTGTTCCAGCGTACCCGCAAATTATCGTCAGCAAGATTCAAATGTGCCAATTTTAGTCGGTGGCAACAAATTATTGGAACCAGAAACCTCTGAAAATATCTCTACTGGTTTTGTATATACGCCAGCAGGGCTTGATGGTTTTAGTGTTACTACCGATTGGTACCGTATAAAAATTGATAATACAATCAGTGCTTTTGGTCCGCAAAACTTGCTGGATTTATGTGCCTTCAATGGACGCAATTGTAATGTTATTAGCCGTACTGCTAATGGTGAATTGCTGAATATTGTTGATGGTCCAGTAAATCTCAACAGTACTGAAGTTTCAGGCGTAGATACTGTGGTTCGTTATACATTTATTAGTGATTTTGGTGAATGGGATCTTAGCAGCAGTGTTTCGAAATTGAATGCTTTAGAGGAAGTCTCTTCTCTGGCGGATGGCAGTCGTCTTAGTGTGAATAAAAAAGGCAGTTCAGGTGTAAGAGAGTCCTATCCTGAATTCAAAGGGAGCGTTTCAGCTCAGTGGGCGTATGATAATTGGTCGGCTGCGTATTCTTTGAGGTACATTGGCGATACCAACGAAATCTATCTTAATGCACCACGCCATATTGGCTCAATGTTTTATCATAATCTTTCGACAGGTTATAAATCGGACAGTGGATTAGGTTGGCGTATGGGCATCAATAACTTGTTTGATAAACAACCACCCATTTCGCTGGTAAACGTCAATATCAACTTTGATCAGCAGACTTATAATGCAGTGGGACGTTTTCTCTATTTCCAACTTACATACGATTTTTAAGCTTGTAGGTGCCGCATTATGCGGTGCCTTAATCTCCGAGGTATACATGACACAAATTTTGACAGATAGTTATCACTTGTATCAGCCAGTAAAAGGCAACTTAATCCCATTAGTATTTGATTCACCTCATAGCGGCCAGGTGCTTCCCGGCGACTTTGCAAGTATAGCCAGCATTGAGCAAATTCAAACTGGTTGTGATGCCTTTGTTGACGAGTTGTGGTTACCAGCAACATCTCAAGGTGCTTCACTATTAGCGGCTCAGATCTCTAGGATGTATATTGATTTAAATCGTGCACCAAATGATATTGATCCTAGTTTACTGGAAGAGCCATGGCCTGGCGATCTACAACCTTCAGAGTATAGTAATAGAGGCATGGGATTGATCCGGGCATTGGCTTTACCAGGCCAGCCAATGTATAAAAATTCGCTTTCTACATGCGCAGTTGTTAAACGTATTACCCAATACTATCAGCCCTATCACATGTGCCTAAAGACTTTATTAGGGCAATTGAAGCAGCAGTTTGGGCAAGTGTGGCATATCGACTGCCATTCGATGAAATCTAGAGGCAATGCGATGAATATTGACGATAATCAACCACGTGCCGATATTGTCATTGGTGATTTAGATGGTACTTCTACAGATCCTGAATTCACTGCTCTGGTGGTGCAAAGTTTTCGTCAGGTCGGTTATAGAGTAGCTGTGAATTATCCTTACAAAGGCGGCTATCTCACCACCAACTATGGTAAGCCGAAAGAACGTCAACACAGTATTCAAATTGAAATCAATCGAGCTTTATATATGAATGAAAAACAGTTTTGTCGAAGTGCAAATTTTGATTTGTTGCAGGCAGATCTGCAGCGTGTTACACAAATAGTTGTTGGTTATATTCGAGAGCGATTGTTAGATGTGAGAGGTGAAGAATGAAATCGACACCTCAGAAAACTGTTGAATTAAATTCGCCATCGTCCTTAGGAGGCGGAAGTCACCCGTTAGTTATCCTGTTATTTATCTTGCTGCTGGCAGGATCGCTGACTTATCTGTTTGAGTCTGGTAGTTATCAGCGAGAAGATGGTTTGGTGATCCCGGGTAGTTATCAGACTATTCCAAAAGATAACTCTTTAATGCAGTTGTTTGAATCCGTTGACGATAATCCCGCAGGCACAGCGAGTCCGGTTGGATTGGTTGACTTACTGCTTGCAGTTCCTGAAGGATTACAAAAAAGTGGTAGTCTGATTTTTATGGTGTTGGTGATTGGAGGCTTATTTGGCATACTAAGTAAATCTGGTGCAGTCGATGCAGGGCTTGAACGTCTTTTGAGTGCCGTGAGTGGTAATGTCTATTGGTTAGTCAGTTGCTTAATGCTGATATTTGCTTTGGGTAGTACTTTATTAGGGTTGGCATCTGAATATTTACTGATTATTCCCTTAATGGTCGAGCTTGCTAGACGTTTGGGTATGTCGAATTTAATTGGCCTTGGGGTTGTTACAGTTGCAGTGAAAGTGGGTTATTTAAGTTCGATTACAAATCCTTTACCACTCACCATAGCACAACCTTTGTTAGGCTTACCAATTTTCAGTGGGGCAGGTCTGCGGGCCGTTTTTTTTACCATCTATTTACTGGTTGGTATCGCTTTTATGCTGTGGGTAATTAAGGGGGTAGGTTTTACGAAAGGTGTCGATTTAGCTTTAGAGACAAAGCCATTAAGTACCCGTCATTTACTAATGCTTATTACTTTGCTAATTGGTATGGGTGGATTGGTTTATGCGTCGAACCATTGGCAATGGGAAAAGCAACAACTCACGGCTTACTATATCGCGCTGAGTTTATTATTAGCGATCCAAAGTGGTTTAGGTGCAAATGAAGCTGCAGAAGCCTTTGTCTCAGGTATGAAAAAGATTCTAATGGCGAGCTTTTTAATCGGTGTAGCCTTTGCGATAGCTATCATCTTACAAAAAGGTAAGGTTCTGGATTTTGTTGTGCACTCATTGGTGAGTTTTATTGGTGAAGACAATCGATATATTGCAGCGCTTGGTATGTTTGGTACACAATTAGTACTTGATGTTCTTATACCTTCAACATCCGGGCAAGTGGCGGTTACAATGCCTATTATGGGGCCAGTGAGTCAGCTATCCGGAGTGGCTCCTCAAACCACAGTGCTGGCATTCCTATTTGGTAATGGTATTACCAATATGATCACCCCAACATCAGGGACACTGTTGGCTTATCTTGCGATTGCTCAGGTTGGCTGGTCGAAGTGGGCAAAATTTATTTTGCCATTAGTTGTTATTTTTATCTTACTAGCTTGTGTCATGCTGATGATAGCTGTGTATATCGGTTATTAAATACTATTATTTAAAAAACAAAAGCATGCAGATAAATCAATCTATTTTTACGTCACAATTCTTTGTGATTTATAGGAATTGTGGCGATAGAAAAACTCCTTTTTTACAAGTTGGAGTTACGCAATATGAAGAATTTTTTGGTCAGATTAACACTATGTGAATCACCACTAATACACTGTAAGCAATGGACAACCACATCTGGTTTTTAAAGTTCTAAGGTAACAAGCTGTCGATATACGGCTCTGGTTGGTAGAGTTCATTAAGGTAAGCCATGATGGAATCAAATAGGATTAGACTATTGATCTTTGCAGTTTCGACAATGCAGTAAAGCGTGGCACTGGCATGAACAGCATTAGCCGTCTGACTAAATAGCCAATTTGCGACCTATCACAAATGATTTTAATGCACTCTCAGCTCTATTTTTATAAATACTCAATCGACTATCATCAGCATAGTGTATAGGCTTGGGCTATTGATTTTTTAGATAGTTAGTCGCTTCTATTAGCCTAGTATTTCCCCACCAAACTTGGCTGATTCTGCTCAAGCTATGTTTTTAGCTGCGGGCAAATTTAGTTTGACCACAACATAGACTTACCCTATTTCCATAAGCTGGAACAATCATTCCGATCTGATGCTAAATAGGTTGCGACATTTTATGACCCTGATGAGGAATGTACACAGTAACAATTTAACAGGACTTGTAATAGCTAATGTTGCTATTGTTAGAATGGAACAGATCTAAGTACAACATGAAATATCACTGGCTATTAATGTGGATTTGAAGGTTTTAGCTATTTTCCTGAACACAATGGGCCGTTAGAAACACACACAATTCCTTCATCTATCTGGCCAATCGCATTTACGGGGATCTTTAGCATGTTAGTTCTATGAAATTTTCTGGAGCTGACAATGAGAACCCCCTTGTTTCCTTGGTTTATCCTATGGGTGACCATCCCAATCATTATTTTCTTTCTATTCATCTTGCCCGCCCATGCCAGTGAGGGGCCATTCTATCAGCGTGGTCAGGAAGGCTGGTTTTGGTATCAGGTCATCCCTGAACCTGAACAACCCGATGAGCTTACAGAGCCGGAATCTGGTGTCGTGGAGCCCAGTCAGAGCGAGCTAAAGCCCTTCAGTGCTGCCTGGTTTCGTGAGTACATGCAGTCGTTCATGGATAAGGCAATAGATGAGCCGACGAATGAGAACGTCAGGGCCTATCTATATCTTCAGCGTGTCATGATGGATAAGGGCTCACTATTTGCTGATGTTAGTCAGCAGGTGGTCATGGGCGATCCTGTTTTGGATGAAATCAGTCGCAGACCCTTGGCGACTTATGCCGCCAATCGGATGGATCGAGAAGCTGGAGCTCAACGGGATGTTGCTTTAGGTGAGGTAGCAAAACGGGCTGGCTTGTTCTTTTTCTATCGTTCAGATTGCCCTTATTGCCATGCTCAAGCGCCTATCATCGAATCTATGGCCTTGAACTACGGTTTCGAGGTGTTTGCTATTGCTGTCGATGGCTTGCCTTTACCCGGTGGAGAGTTTCCCAATTACAAAGTCGATTCAGGACAAGCACAATCCTTGTCCGTTACGACTGTCCCTGCCGTGTTCTTAGTTGATCCGCCTAATGTCATCACTCCCATTGGCCAAGGCGCAATGAGCCTTGATGAGCTCAATAATCGAATCATTCTCGCAGCTCATCAAGCCGGTTGGATTGACGATCAAACTTACTATGCCACCAGGCCTGTTCAGCCCGGCGTGTCACTCGCGATGTCAGCCCAAGAGCTTAACGAAAAGATATTACAGGACCCTGAGTTCCTTGTTCGCTATCTGCGTGCACAAGGAGGGTTATAACGATGAAAAAAGTATTCCAAGTATCGCTAATCGCCTGTGCGATTGGTTTTTCGTCTATGAGCCAAGCAAGCTTGCAACAGGAGATGAACCAGTTATTTGGTTCAATGACCAACACCACTGCGCCTGGTATATTCGAGAGTCAGCGGCGTGGCGTTATATCTGGAGGAAGTGTTGTTGTTCGTAACAGGATCATGAACGAGAACCTCGTCTCTATGGTGCCACCGTCATTCCAAGCCGGTTGTGGCGGCATTGATATGTTCGCTGGAAGTTTGTCATTTGTTAACGCGGATCAGTTTGTTCAATTACTTCGCTCTGTTGCTGCAAACGCCAAGGGATATGCATTCCAATTGGCGCTCAGTGCTATGTGTGAGAAATGCTCCCAGCACATGGAGACACTGCAAAAGAAAATCCAGCAGTTGAACGAGTATTTCGGCAATTCCTGTCAAATGGCTCAGGGAGTCGTGAACGGTACCCTGGCTGCCTTTGGTAAGAAGGGACAAACAGAAGCCAGTATGTTGAGCTCACTTAAAGGGGCTGGAGACGTTTTTACCAGTTGGAGTGAATCCAATGGTAAGAACCCATATGAGAAAGCTTCGAGTGTCGCGGCGTCTGATGTGAACAAAACGATTAAAGGTAATTTGGTTTGGCGAGCATTGAAACGTCACTCGGCATCAAGCTGGTTTGCATCGGGGGATGACCGTTTTCTTGAAGCGGTTATGTCGGTGACTGGTTCGATCATTGTTGGCGATCTAGCTAATGCCGCTGATGGCCAAGGTAAAGCCCCAAAACTGACCAGGCTGAATGGCAATAAAGTGACTATTGAGCATTTAATTCATGGCGGTAACGTCGCTATGTACCGATGTGACACAGTGACACAAGACGGCTGTTTGAATCCAACAATCACTAACGTGACCCTTACCGGGTTATCAACTCAGGTAGAAAATTTACTTCTAGGTACAGGTTCTAGTAACGGCATTATTTTTAAGTTTGCTCGAAATACTGGGGCAGCTAGCACCACCGAGAAGGCTTTTATGACCTCGGCTCCTGCAAGCATTGGCGGCATGATTCGAACACTTTCTGCATTAAATGAAGGGGCCGCTAGGTCGTTTGCTTCAAGAGCGGCACCATTTATTGCTGTTGAGATGGCCCGAGCATTGGTTGAAGATATGCTCAATGCAGCTAGAAGCACCTCCGGTGTGGAAGATCATGCCTATGCGAAGTTGTTAACGGAAGACCTTGAACGTGCACGTCGCCAAATCAATGAGGAGTACGCCGCGTTACAGCGAAGATACGGCTCAGAGCAAGAGTTGCTGGCGCATTTTAATCAGGTGATTCAGACCATTCGCAAACAGCGTTATTACACCGTTAAATCTACGGCGCTGGGGGGATAGATAATGTGGGAAATCTATTCCATCGGGGATTCGGCTTTTTTAGAGCAGGTCCTGAATGCTGTCGCGATGATCACTGGTACAGGCGACTTTACTTCAATGGTTCGCATTGGCTTGCTCATTGGGGTATTGATGGTCTCTGTTCAGGCCTTAATGCAAGGTGGTCGTGGGATTAACTTTCAACACGTTTTAGTCTCATGGCTAGTCTTTGCAACCATGTTTGGGCCCAGTACCCGAGTGAGCATTGAGGATGCGTACACGGGACAAGTTCGAGTGGTTGATAATTTGCCCATCGGTGTTGCTGCCGCAGGTAGTACGATTTCGACTGTTGGCTTTCAAATCACGCGATTGTTTGAAACGGCGTTCTCAACTCCCGCGATGACGGAATACGGCTTTGCATCCAGTTTACAGTCACTGATTAAAGTGAGAAAACAGGTGATGGATCGCTCTGGGTTGGGTGATGCAAATCGTGTCGGCGGCTCGGACATCGAGCAATCGTGGTTTAACTACATCAAAGAATGCACCTTGATTGGCATCGACATCGGCCAAAAGAACCTAGATCAGGTGCTGAGTGATCCTAACCCGATGACTGCGATTAGGTTTGATTCGCGCATATATGGCACACGCATCATGCTCAGTGGTAGCAGTAGCGATCTGGACTGCACCGATGCCTATAGCCAACTGAAACTCATGACAGAATCAACCTTCATTCCAAGGCTTAAACAGGTTTTGTCAGCCTCATTGGGGACTTCGTCAGCAACGGATACTGATGACGTGATCCGAAATGCACTGAATAACCTTGGTTTGGCCTCGGTTAACACCCAAGAGTACATGACCGCGTCGGTGCTTTTGCCTATTTATGAGCAAAGCGTGACAGGCAAGTATATGGATGATCAAGCTTTCACCGCAGCCGTGATGGTTAACCAGGCGATTGGGCAGCGCAATACGCAATGGGCGGCGGAGCAGACCCTGTTCCAAAGTATCGTTCGTCCGATGATGACGTTTTTTGAGGGTTTCATTTACGCCATCACCCCTTTGATGGCTTTTGTGATAGCCCTTGGCCAAATCGGGATGCGAATGGCCGGGAAGTACTTGTTAATCCTGCTTTGGATTCAACTTTGGATGCCTGTCATGGCTATCATTAACCTGTATATTCATTTAACCGTTGCAGGGAAAATGTCGGCTCTTGATGCCTTTGCAGGTACAGAAGTGCCATCTTTTGCCGGGATGATGCAGATGGATTCAGTGCTGCAAACCTGGATAGCTACTGGCGGCATGTTGGCGTCGAGTGTTCCGGCGATTTCGCTCATGCTCGTGTATGGCTCAGCAATAACCGCTACCCACTTGGCTGGACGTCTTCAAAACGGTGATGCCATTGAAGAAAAGATGGCAAGTCCAGATGTCGCGAAAAATGCCCCGGTAATGCAATCACAGTCAATGTTCCAAAATTCAGCCCTCACTGGTTCTGCTATGACCGGCGCGTCAAACCTACTTAGCAGTTTCTCTGTCGGAAACGCAGTGGGTTCAATGGTCGGCTCTGCAAAAGAATCCATGACTCAGGCAACTCAAGCCTTTAGCCGTCAGGTTGGCAATACCATGAGTCGAACCTTTGGTGAAAAGCTAAGTTACGACAACCTTTCTTCGGTTGGACGTCAGATCGGTTCTTCGAATTCCGCATCTAGCGCCGTTGTTAATCAGGTCACTGATGACCTGCAAACACGGTATGGTTTCGGAGACGATAAAAAAGACGCTGTACGTGGCTTGGTATCGGGCGTGTTATCGGGAGGCCTAAGGGTCGGTGGCGATGGAACTATTACTAATCCCGGTGAGAAAGAAGTTGCTGATAAGGGTTTTCTTGGAAGGCTTCTTGGTACGGGCGGCAATGATTCTCCACAGGGTAACTTGCCTGGAGTTGATAAGCCAGACTCTTCTCGTGTACCAAAACTATCAAGGGTACGAGCAGGCTTGGATTTAGGTGGAAACTTTAGTGGCCAAGTTGAGTCGTCAGAAGGCAGTTCCCGATCTACGACCGCAAATACACTCACTGGGGAGATGCAAAGCTTGGCATCGAGTGATTCACGACGTGCTGAGTATCGCGATGCAATGGTTAAGGACCTTTCAGATTCAAGACGTTCTGGCGTTGAAATGTCGTTGTCTAACCAAGACTATCAGTCACTTCAGAGTTCAGCACAAGACGTTATCACGGCATCAAACCGCTTTAGTGAGCTTGATCAGGCCAGCTACAGTCTATCAGGACAAAGGAACACGGATGGTGCGACGTTAACTCGATTAGCGGCGGATAATCCTGAAGTCATGGATTATTTAGGTCGTTATATGAACCAGCATGTTGAAGCAGGTAACCGATTACGTGAAAACCTTCCAATGTATCAGCGCTTGCTACCTGATGATAATCAGGCGTATGTGGCCGCAGCTATGGAGTCTTTAACCTATAGCAACTCCTCAACGCCCGCTGAACGAGACAATGATTATCAAGCAGCAATAACTGTTATGGCCATGGCTACCGGAGCCGATTTACGATCAATTCAACCGCGCTCTAATGAAGGCTTGTCATCAGCTGCACCTACTTTTGGTGGCACTAAAAGCCAAGTGGAATCGGGTGTATTGGGCGGCTACGAGGATATTGCAACTGTTCAAACGCAGTTCAACTCAGCTCAATCAGCTTACCAAGCCAATCTGTCTGGTGTTGATGGACAACTAAATGCGCATCAACAACAAGCCCAACAGGCCGTAATTTCTGACACAAGTACCTATCAATCTGGACTAAACAGTGAAGCTGGCTCTCAGTGGCGATCTCGCATTATGGCTGATGATAGCGGAGTCTCTGGTGCTGAAATGTTCTTCAACAGCGCCAGTGCTATTGGTGATTTCAGTGGCAAGCATACTGATGCTGCACTGCATACTTTGAATCACTTTGGTGAAGACTATGAGAGTTACAAGGAGCAAGCGCTTGAGGACCCTGGCTCACGAGGTTTCTTGCACAATGCAACGGTAGCCAGTAAATCAACATGGAATGGCTTAAAAGCAGCCGTTGATGCCGGAACCTCTTTGGAAAACCCATTGACGGCGTTTAATGATGCATACAGTGGATCGAGTTCGCAGTATGCCTCCGAGGTAAACTGGGGCACTAAGTCAGAAGCCATGTTGGCAGGGGCATTCGGTGCGGCAGTTAACAATCGGTATGGTGAGTTCTTAGAACAGTACGCCGATGATTTTAAACAGGAAGCATACAGCGAAGGGCAGAGAATGGGATTGACCCCGATTCAAAGTCAAGTGTTCGCTCAAGCTTTCAATGAAGGTTTGGCGGGGCGCGTATTCAACTCTGAAGATTCATCGAATTGGTCGCCTGAAATGCTTGGTCTAAGGGAGCAAATGCTAAATGAGTATCGTCAAAAGGATGAGAGTGGCGCTTACATCCCTGACAGTGTGTCCGAAGAAGATAAAGCATTTGTGGATAAGCAGATAGCCGTGATCTCAAATGCATCCTTTGCGGGAGATTATGTTCAGAACAACTTGATCGATATTAGGGCCTATAACCAAGCATCAGGAAGGAACTGAAAATAGAAGGTAGCCAGCTTGTGGTGGGCTGGCTATTTTTTTGGCTTTTTGGGATACCTTGGATAAAAGCCATCAAAAAACGAATGGAGCTTATACCAATACCATTTTTCTTCAATGCTCAAAGTTCTACCCGAATCTTTAACTTGGCTGCTCAAGAATCTAATTCCAGTACAAATAGCTAAGAAAAAGAGTCCCAAACCAACAATTGTCCAACTCGTTTGCCAATATGCGATTGCTACAAGCATACTGATGATGGCTATAAGACCGATGGGGTTACAGGTCGCTTTGAATCCCAAGTAGCTGAAAAAAACGACGGTGCAGAACAGAAATGGCAAAGCCGCTAACTTGGCAGATGCCGTTAATATTTCTGATGGAAAAAAATGAGCCGCAGCCAAAGTCGCCAGAAAAAGCCCCAATGATATAAACCAGCAGCGTGCTGGTAAAGATTTAAGTAAGTTTGTCATCTTCTTAGTACTCTCAAAGTGCACGGGCGGTGCACAATCAAATCATGCATCAGCATGTTAGTTCTCAAAAAGTGCTCTAGTGGTTTGCTTGTCCATAATCTCACACACAGGACATTTAAGCTGAATTCGCTGTTGAGATACCGTCAAATACAGACTACCGCATCGACACCGGTGTAAGGATGCAAGCTGTGATCTTAAATCACGAGCTAGAACCCAACCTTCATTGATGGTCAGTTTTTTCCAGGGGATCTCAGCTGGAAGATCTGCTTCTTCTCTTGCAACCAAGTACGCATCGTAAGCCTTCATCAAAGCATCAATATTTAATTGCTTGTAGACATTGTCACCACCAATATTGACATAAAGCGCCATCAGCAGGGAGCCTTCAACTAAGGCTCTTCTGCTTTTAACAATGGCATCAGATTCTGGCAATTGACCAGGACAAGGTGACTTGCCAGTCACTTCTTTGTGAAGCCTTCTGATAATGTGGATTGGCAAACCAGTATCGAGCGCGATAATGGTTGTTCTAAATCCGTATTTAATAAGCAGCGAGGCTCGGGTAAACAGCTCACTTTTGGACAGATTATCAATCATGCATCCCCCTTGTTGTTTAAGGTTGATAATAAATAAGCGATTCTTGGGATACCTGTGCCTTTGCTCTTCACCATCTCAATCAGTTGGCTTTGGTTACCCCTTGGTTGAAACAGCATGAATGATGAGGTCGCCACTCGTTGCAGGTCGTCAACACCAGCATTAATCAGAGCATCAACCACATCGCGTGTAAGTCCAAAGCGCAAGACAGCCTCTTGCGGATCAATGCGCGCCAATTCCCGTGCTGCGTGCAGGTACGCCAAGTTTAATTGATAGAAGTCTTGTTGATTGGTTGTCATTGACGGACCTCCAGTTCATGTAAAATATTGCGATAAATAGAAAGCACTCTTTGCCCATACCAGCGTGCACGCTCTTCGTTCCAACTGTGATAGCGGCCTATGCCAAGCTCTAAATCGTTTGGTGAAGATTTGATTGCTTCGGCCAAAATACTGGAGCCGACGGTAAGGTTGGTGATGGGGTCTAGCAGTTCCGAAGCTGATTTCACCCGATGCCCATGCCAATGCAAATTGATTTGCATAAGGCCAATATCGAGCTGGTATTTTTCACTCTCTTGCAGTGCCTGGTTTAACAGTTGCTCTGCTTCTGTCTTAGATTTGGCGTAGGTTGCATTTAAACCATTGCGAATTGCGTATGGCCATGGACTGGTCATGTTGAGACCTCGATGTGAGGCCGAATCAGCCAAGGCAACGGCGTAGAGCATAACTGGATCAATACCAACGCTTTGTGCTGCTTTTTCCCACTGATAGCCCGGAAACGCATAGACTGAAGTGCTTGCGGATATGGCTAGCACTAGGGCAATGGTTTTTGCTTTAATCGTTTTCATTTTTGTCCTCTAATTGATTTCCGAGAAGCGCCTGAATGGCTTTCGGGCTTATTCTTTTTAAAGGCACTGCGCTAAAGTCGGTGATGCCTCTCGTATAAACTTGTGCTGCTTTTGACCAGTAGCCCACGGCAACCGGCGCTTGCATATCAAATCCTTTTTGCTGGTTCTGATGGTCTGCAATACCATGTAATAGCCTTGGGTATTCACCCACTTCGTCCCGCAGCAAGTAAGCCTGGTAGCGTGTTAAAAACTCTTTTTGCTTAAAGGGGTACTCCCTGTCATCAACCTTGCAGAGTTCAACCCATCCACCCATGTCTGAAATGACGCGGTGGATAAGCGCATCGTCAAACATCACGGATGTCCAAGCGCCAACCTGACGAATAGCATTGTTAACTTTGTTCCAAGCAACCATGGCTCTTGAGCCCGAGTTGCCGTCGATATGCTTGATGACGTCAGCGGGTTTTGGGAAAAATTGCCCAGTATCCGGTGATTGAATATGCCGAGTCAGACCGATTCGTACCTCTTCAATGCTATAAGCACGAAGGGCTTCAAATGCGATGGATAGCAATTGTGGTGATACGCTTTTGCCATACATGGCCCAAGCTGCTCCCCAAACTTCTGCAAACTCGCGTTTATCAACCTCCTGCACTTGAACGAACCTCCCGAATACCGGATCCGGCCCAGCTTTCAGCAATACGACGATTGCTTTCTTCAATATTCAATTGGTGATTGCTGCCCTTTAGGCTCGTCGATGATTGCTGTACTTCATCAATGCGAACGTACTCGTCTTCCCATTGCCGGTTTAAAAGCCAGTTATGTGGCATAGGGGTCTTAGTCCGATCTTGATACTGCAACCGGTTGTTTCGTTGCTCTTTCCAGCGTGTAAGCACTTCCAAGGCGAGTTCATGGTCTTCATTGAGGCCCATGCGTAGCCATTCTTCTTTGGCTTTCGCTTTTTTTTCTTTGCGTATTTGTACATCCCAGAAGTCTTCAAACTGTATGTAATCAACCGTTTTAACTGTTGGTTTATTGCTTCTCTCAGAGTCATCCGACCGTTGAGAGTCCCTAACCGGGCTGCCATCAGGCATAAACAATGATGAAAATTCTTCTGGAAGCCGAGCTTGAAAAGCAGCAAGAGATTTCAAAAGCGATGCCATACCAACGAAGTCGGCAGGTACATCTTTAAGCAACCGAAAGGCTGCTTTACCTTGGTTTGGGTTTTCGATTGGGTTGTGCTTCAGAAAGCTCCGAATCAAAGTCCAACCAGATCCCTCGCAACGAATGAGGAACTGATCTTGTTCTAACTCACTTAACGCCTTGGCAACTTGTTGCTCATCCCAGTTCAAGTCAGAAGCAACGTAACCAATCGGCAATCGAAAGCAGCCAAGCAAATTACAATGTGGACATGTAAGCAAATACAGTCCTAGCAACTTCGCTGAGTCACTCCAGGACAAAACGTTTTGTTTTAGCCAAAAGCGGGTATAGACCTTGCCATAATCACGCATGGAGGAACTCGCTTTTGTGTTTAAGTAAAATGTTGACCATTACTTGCCCTTAATCCTACTGGTTACTGGCTTTTAGCTCGCTTGGGCATTCGGGGTAGATGTCCGGTCTTAACTGAGATCGGGTTACCTGTCCTTGCGTAGCTTGTTCGATGGGTAAAACGAATTCAGCGGGAACACGCCCTGATTTATTCAACCAAAACCAGACGTTTTGCTGTTTTGAGTTGATGGCTCGTGCTAATGCTGATTGCCCGCCGACCAAGTCAATGGCACGGCGGAGATGTTTTTGTGTCGTGTTGAACACTTCCATACCGTCTCCTGTTACAATAATAACTGTTACAAGATTGAATGTTACAGTTTAAACTGTAGTTAAGTCAACAGTTAAAATTGTTGAAAGGCTACAGTTTTATTTGTAGAATACGGGCTTATGAAAACTTTATCTGAACGACTAAACCATGCCTTGCAGCTTACTGGGGTGACTCAGTCTGAGTTGGCTCGTCGCATTGGTATCAAACAGCAGTCGATCAGCCAGATTTGCTCTGGTAAATCGGCTAGGTCTCGTTACACCATGCAGATCGCGGAGGCGCTTCGCGTGAATGCTCATTGGCTCGCCACAGATGATGGCGAGATTGGCTTGGGGGTTGGTAATGTAGAAGTCGGGCCTGATATTAAGGGAAGAATTCCTCTCATTAACTGGGTTCAGGCCGGGGATTGGACTGAAATAGCGGAGGGATTTGCCCATGAAGATGCTGAGGAGTGGCGTGAAGTCACTGGGAAAGCACATGAGGGTTGTTTCGCGCTTCGCGTAAAAGGCGACAGTATGGAAAATCCAAGCGGAAAAAAATCCATACCTGAGGGAGCAGTGATCGTTGTTGATCCTGAGTTACCTTACTCTTCAGGTTCACTGGTTGTTGCGCGTTTGGATGATTCGAAAGAAGCAACCTTTAAGCAATTGATTATTGATGGTGAACAGAAGTACCTAAAACCTTTGAACCCGCAATACCCTGCAATACCGATCAACGGCAACTGCACCATCATTGGTGTAGTACGACAAGCTATCATCGATTTTTGGTAGCGAAGGAATTTGTGGTTTAGCCACAATTGTTCATGAGCTGAAGAAGCAACGATTGCAAACAGCTACAACTGAGCATTGGCGCACGCTGAGAGTATATGGTAACCGATTAGATAACCATTGATTGTTTATAAAGTCAAGATCAGCGAAAATAGCGGCCAATTACGATTAACACGACGGATTTGACAAGCGAAGAACTGAAAAGAGAGTACTTCCAAAAGTGTGTACAAATCCGTGTACAAACTAAAAGAATTTATACATGGTAAACCAAGATTTTCTTAATGAAATCAATAAGCGAAGGACCTTTGCTATCATCTCGCATCCGGATGCGGGTAAAACCACTATCACTGAAAAAGTATTGTTATTCGGACAAGCAATTCAAAAAGCTGGAACGGTAAAAGGCCGTGGTTCTAATCAGCATGCTAAGTCTGACTGGATGGAAATGGAAAAAGAGCGTGGTATTTCTGTAACGACCTCAGTAATGCAATTTCCATATAATAAGGCTTTGGTAAACCTGCTTGATACGCCAGGACACGAAGACTTCTCTGAAGATACCTACCGAACTTTAACCGCGGTAGATTCATGTTTAATGGTAATTGATGCCGCTAAAGGTGTAGAAGAACGTACCCGTAAACTAATGGAAGTAACACGCCTACGCACTACGCCTATTGTTACCTTTATGAATAAATGTGACCGTGATATTCGCGACCCAATGGAACTACTCGACGAAGTAGAAACAGAGCTAAATATTGCCTGTGCACCGATTACGTGGCCAATTGGCTGTGGTAAAGAGTTTAAAGGTGTTTACCATATCCATAACGAAGAAACCATTTTATACAAAACGGGTCAAGGCCACACTATTCAAGAAGTGCGCAGCATTAAAGGGCTAGATAACCCTGAGCTTGACCAAGCTATTGGTGATGAACTTGCAGCGCAATTACGTGACGAGTTAGAGCTGGTTATTGGTGCATCACACGAATTTGATTTAGATTTATTCTTAGCGGGTGAACTATCGCCAGTATACTTTGGTACTGCACTCGGTAACTTTGGTGTTGACCATGTTCTAGATGGGTTAACTCAATGGGCGCCAACCCCATTACCACGTGAGACTGAAGACCGCCAAGTTGTGGCAACAGAAGAAAACTTCACTGGATTTGTATTTAAAATTCAGGCCAACATGGATCCAAAACACCGTGACCGTATTGCCTTTATGCGTATTGTATCGGGTAAATACAGCCAAGGCATGAAAATGAATCATGTGCGTATTGGTAAACAAGTGAGTATTTCTGATGCGGTAACCTTTATGGCGGGCGATCGTGAGCGTGCGGCTGATGCTTACGCCGGTGATATTATTGGATTACACAACCACGGTACGATTCAAATTGGTGATACATTTAGCCAAGGCGAAAAAATTAAGTTTAGCGGTATTCCAAACTTCGCCCCTGAATTGTTCCGTCGTATTCGTTTGCGCGATCCATTAAAACAAAAACAGTTATTAAAAGGATTGGTACAGCTTTCAGAAGAAGGTGCAGTACAAGTATTCAGACCATTAATTAATAATGACTTAATTGTAGGTGCGGTAGGTGTGTTGCAGTTTGACGTGGTTGTAGCGCGTTTAAAAGCTGAGTACAACGTTGATGCAATTTACGAAAGCGTGAATGTAAATACAGCCCGCTGGGTTAGCTGTGATGATGTTAAAAAGTTTGAAGAGTTTAAGCGTAAGTGCGAAAGCAACTTAGCACTCGATGGTGGCGATAATTTAACTTATATCGCGCCGAGTCGTGTAAACCTTAACTTGTCGACTGAGCGTTACCCAGAAGTGACATTTAACCACACGCGTGAAAACTAGAACTGACCTACTAGCATTAACACAAAGCCTGCTTTGGCGGGCTTACAAAGGTAAATAATATAATGAATATTCGTACTATTTTAGTAGAAAAAGCCATTGCCGCTATGACTGCCGCAGGCCTACCTGAAGATACCAACCCAGCGGTTACGCAAAGCACACGCCCACAGTTTGGTGATTACCAAATTAATGGCGCGATGGGCGCAGCTAAAAAAATGAAAAGCAACCCGCGTGAATTAGCACAAAAAATTATTGATCAGTTAGATGTAAGCGACATTGCCGAAAAAACTGAAATTGCTGGCCCTGGCTTTATTAATATTCACTTAAAGCCGGAGTTTTTAGCACAAAGCGTACAAGCTGCTAATAATCATGCAAAACTTGCAGTAAACGAGCATGCAAAACCACAAAAAGTAGTGGTTGATTACTCATCGCCTAACCTTGCAAAAGAAATGCACGTAGGTCACTTACGCTCAACTATTATTGGTGATGCCGTAGTACGTGCGCTTGAATTTAGAGGCGATACCGTTGTTCGTCAAAATCACATGGGTGATTGGGGCACACAGTTTGGTATGCTAATTGCGCATTTAGAAGATCAAATTAACCAAGGTGTTGATTTAGATACTGTTGCGCTTGCTGATTTAGAAACCTTTTACCGCGATGCGAAAAAGCGTTTTGACGACGAAGAAGGCTTTGCCGATAAAGCGCGTAACTACGTAGTTAAACTGCAAGGTGGCGACGCACACTGTGAAAAACTGTGGAAACTATTTATTGCCACTTCAGTTAAGCATTCTGAAGAAGTATACAAGCGTTTAAATGTAACACTGACACCTGCCGACATTATGGCTGAAAGTGCTTATAACAGTGAACTTAACGATATTATTAGCTTATTAAAAGATAAAAATATCGCAGTAGAGTCGCAAGGCGCACAAGTGGTATTTTTAGATGAGCTGGCAAATAAAGACGGTGAGCCTTCAGCGTTTATCGTGCAAAAATCAGGTGGCGGCTTCTTATATGCAACCACTGATTTAGCGGCGTGTGATTACCGTTCAAACAAGCTAGGCGCTGAGCGTATTTTAATCTTTGTTGATGCGCGCCAGAGTCTTCACTTTAATCAAGTAGAGCTAACTGCACGTAAAGCCGGTTTATTACGTGATGAAACCAGTTACGAGTTTTGCCCATTTGGCACCATGATGGGCGCTGATGGCAAACCATTTAAAACCCGTACAGGTGGCACGGTTAAATTAGCTGATTTACTTGAAGAGTCAATTACTCGCGCAGCAGCTAAATTAGCTGAGCGTGAATCAGATTTATCTGATGAAGATCGCAGTGAAATTGCACGTAAAGTGGGTATTGGCGCAGTTAAATACGCTGACCTTTCTAAGCATCGTACCAGCGATTACATCTTCAACTGGGACAGCATGCTAAGTTTTGAAGGTGCAACAGCCCCTTACTTACAATATGCTTATACGCGTGTTCGCAGTATTTTCCGTAAGTCAGGCGTAGATGCGTTAAGTTTAAAGGCTGATGTGAGTATTATTGAGCCGCAAGAGAAAACCCTCGCGCTTAAATTATTGCAGTTAGAAGAAGTCCTTGATCTGATGATCAATGAAGCCACACCGCACGTATTATGTGGTTACTTATACGAACTAGCTAGCCTATACATGACATTC
Organism: Pseudoalteromonas sp. DL-6; assembly: GCF_004328665.1. Taxonomy (NCBI): domain Bacteria; kingdom Pseudomonadati; phylum Pseudomonadota; class Gammaproteobacteria; order Alteromonadales; family Pseudoalteromonadaceae; genus Pseudoalteromonas; species Pseudoalteromonas sp. DL-6. Next base: position 2,481,045 of record NZ_CP019770.1, on the reverse strand, counting down.
TACGAAGCTTGCCCAGTACTTAAAGAGGGCGTAGAGCCAAGTGTTCGTGATAGCCGTTTAGTGTTGTGTAATTTAGTGGCAGATACGCTGAAAACGGGTTTAGATCTGTTAGGCATTGAAGTCATGGAGCAAATGTAATCACCGTCGTATTTTAATCTAATACTGCGTTGTCCACTCGACTGACCCTAATCACATACAACTACGTGTGCTCATAGGGATAAGTCGAGTGTCCGCCTTATCTTAGACTAAACTACTTAGGTGAACGTCTGCTGCGTGTAGTTCGCTTTGACTACGTTGTCGTGCTTTTTTAGCCTATAAGTCACATACTAAATGTATGCTCCTTGGCATAAAAAAGCACTTCGCCTTGCTAGCACTCCTACACTTGCAGATACAGAGTTTGCTGTAGGTTGGGTTGAGCCTCAGCGAAACCCAAAAATGCTAAGTCACATACAAAAACGTATGCTCCTTGGCATAAAAAGCACTCCGCCTTGTCTTAGGCTAAACACTTAGGTGGATTTTTCTGTAGGTTGGGTTGAGTGCAACGAAACCCAACATATAGCCTAGAACCTAGAGGGAATTTTATGAAACTCGAAGATATTCGTCGTGAATACTTGCAAGATGCGCTCAGTGAAGACAACTTGCTTGATGATCCGTTTAAGCAGTTTGAAACGTGGCTTGAGCATGCTGTTGGTAGTAATTTGCCTGATCCTACAGCTATGGTCGTCGCTACGGTCGATGAAACAGGTCAGCCTTCACAGCGTATTGTGTTGCTAAAGCATTTAGATGATAACGGTTTTGTGTTTTTTACTAATACCGGTTCACGTAAAGCACAAGAACTTAAAGGCAATAATAAAATTTCCTTGCACTTTCCATGGCACCCTATGGAGCGCCAAGTAATTGTGTATGGTGAAGCGCAGCCATTACCTACATCGGCAGTCGCTAAATACTTTTTATCTCGCCCTAAGGAAAGCCAATTAGCCGCATGGGCATCGCAACAAAGCCGTCCAGTTTCGTCGCGTAAGGTGCTTATGGAGACCTTTGCCAACATGAAAAACAAGTTCGCTAAAGGTGAAATTCCACTCCCTGATTTTTGGGGCGGGTATTGTGTTGTGCCGCAAAAAATCGAGTTTTGGCAAGGCGGTGCTCATCGTTTGCATGATCGCTTTATGTATCAGCGTCAAGCCGACAATAGCTGGCAAATAACGCGCTTAAACCCTTAGTAGGCTGGTAGCTTTGCAATTTATAGACTCGCACTGTCATCTCGATTTTAGTGAGTTTGATACAAATCGCGAATCGCTTATTAATGCCTGTGTAGCAAAGGGCATTAATCAATTTATTGTGCCAGGTATTAGCTTGGCGCAATCTCAAAAATTACTAGAGTTTAAAGCAACTTACCCACAGGTCAGTATAGCGGCAGGGCTGCACCCTTATTTTTTAGCGCAACATCAGCAATCGCACTTAGAATCGCTGTATAACTTTGCTAAAACAAACAAAGCTCAGCTGGTGGCTATTGGGGAATGCGGGCTAGATCGCAGTATCGAAAATCTTGAAAAACAAACCTTTCTGTTTGAGCAACAAATAGCGCTTGCTAATGAGCTTGAGTTACCGCTGATTGTGCATCACAGGCAAAGCCATGATTTAATAGCGCAATCGTTTAAGCGTTGTAGGCCAAAAAATGGCGGTGTGATCCATGCTTTTTCAGGCTCAATACAACAAGCACAGTATTATATAAAAATGGACTTTAAGCTTGGAGTGGGTGGGGTTATAACCTATGAACGGGCTGCTAAAACACGTGCGGTTGTAGCAAAGCTTGAGTCACAGCATTTAGTGCTTGAAACTGACTCACCTTCAATGCCGCTAAATGGTTATCAGGGAGAAATAAATACCCCATTGCATATTCCTAAGGTGTTTGATGCGCTCTATGCTTTAAAGCCAAATAGCGATAAATATCGATTAGCTGAGCAGCTTTATGATTCGTGCTCTGACGTTTTTTGTATATAACGATTTACTTGCCAGCGTTTTAACCCTCGGCCTAATTGCCAAGTAAAAATACAAGCAATCACTAGCATAAGTAATACTTGGCGGCCTAAATCGTGAAAATGGTTATGGCTTGAAGATACCGCAGCACGCGTTAAATAGGTAATAGATACAAAGCCAATAGGGCGATTGTCGTCAGAAATAACTTGTTCAACAAACGGTGTTTTTAACTTACTAATGCCAGGCGATGAGTCTGGTAGTAAGCCATATACATGATGTGATTGCCAGTTATCGCTGCTTGCAAGCACTACACCTTGTTTATCATAAATGGTGGCTGAAAGAACAAACTCATCTTTACTGATATTGTTGCACAAGGTGGTGAGCTGCAATTTATTTTTTTCTATCAGCGGGTTTTTGGCATTCAGTGCCATAAACTGAGTGAGTGATTTAGCTGCGCTATTGGCATTATCATAAAGTAGTTGATGGCTTTGAAAGCTACTGTTTATTCCTACCCAGCTTAATAATACAAAGCAGCCAGCGGCCAATAACAAACGAATTAAACGCTTTTTTTGCGAGGCTGTAAGTGGATTTTTAAGATGGTTATTTTTCATAGTCACCGTATATGCTGCTGACAGCATTTTGATTTGATGTTACAACTACACTATAACCTTAAATCCCCCCTGATGGCGAATTTTGTATCTCATATCCTTATTATCAATGAGCTAAATGTCAGGAAATATAAACGGAGATCCCATGTCGAACGCGAACATGGCACAGCAAAGTGCTGAGCAACCATTATCACACCTTATCCTCAATAAATGGTTCAGCTACCAAAAGGGTGTTTTTACTCCACTAAATACAACACCAAACAGAAGCCACGGGCTATTTAGTATTGCATTTGGCGGTGACTTTAATACGCAGCATATTAATAGCATTATTGAGTTTTTTGCGGCTCACCAGCAAAATGTGACAGCAATTTGTCAATATCAGCCAGATTTAGGGTTATCTCCGGCATTGTGCTTCTACATAGAAAATGCAGAGCGAGCAATAAACCCTCTAGAACTTCAAACTTTTGCAAATATCTTGGCATGCCAGTTAGTGCAAGTTACCACCCCTCCTGACTTACAAAAACCGGGGTTATTGGTAATGGATATGGATTCAACAGCCATTACTATTGAGTGTATTGATGAAATTGCACGCTTGGCTAATGTATATGACGAGGTTGCCAGCGTTACCGCGCAGGCAATGGCAGGCAAGCTTGATTTTAGTGAAAGCTTATACCAACGTGTTGCTAAGCTTGAAGGCATTGAAAAGAGTTTAATTGATGAGCTTAAAAGTACACTGCCTTTAATGCCGGGAATTAAAGCGTTATGCCAAATTTTAAAACACCATGATTGGTATTTAGCGATTGCATCGGGTGGTTTTGTGCCGTTTGCTGAGCGAGTGCAGGAGCTGATTAATTTAGATGAAGTGCATGCCAATGTGCTTGAATTTAAAGACGATAAACTAACAGGTAAAGTGTTAGGTGGGATTGTTGATGCTGAGCAAAAAGCGGTTGTTTTAAATGCCTTACAACAAAAACTGGGGCTTGAAAAATGCCAAACAGTTGCCATTGGCGATGGCGCAAACGATTTAAAAATGATGGCTCAAGCTGGCTTAGGCGTTGCTGTGCATGGTAAACCTAAAGTAGTTGAACAAGCCCAAGCTGCTATATGCCAAGGCTCGTTATTACAACTGTTATATATGCTGGCGGTTCCGCTAAACCCATCACAGGTTTAACTTAAACGGTTTAACCAAATTAGTTTGCGCCTAGACATTTGCTCAACCCGTTGTTGGTTGAGCGCTAAATGCTCAAGCGCTTCATCACTTACATCAATAATGTCGCCAACACCTGATACAGACCACAAGGCATCCTCTAAGTCTTTGGCTTTGTGAATTGCGTATTGGCTTACGTATTTTAGCTCGTTTGCTAAGTAATCAGTATCGAGTCGACCAGTACGTGAAATATATAAACGCATTATAAAAACCAGCTCAGACTTCAGCCCTTTACTTATTTGCTGCTTAAACTCGCTGCAGTCAGTACCTAAAACACATTGGCTGGTAATAGCATCGGCTATATTTTCTTTTTTAGGATCGAAGTTAATTACCAAACTAAACTCTAACGGTGGATCTTGGCGGGTGCGATCTTTAATATTAGGGGTGATCACATCAATTATGTGTGCTTTAGTAATAATATTCGATAAGTCTGTTTGAGTATTTAACAGAGCAAAGTTTTGCAAAATAACATGCAGTGGGCTTGGGTATAAACCAAATCCCATGGCGCCAATTTCGAAATGTGCCATTGATTTATGTAGATAAATCGGGAACTGACACAGCGTTTTGGTCACCATATTTCTGAGTGCCGTAGAAAGCCCGGGTACTTTAGGTGACTCTTCTGCTATTTTTAATTTTTGTTTATTGCTATTAATTAAAAGGGTAAAAAAATCGATCCCAGTATGAGATGAGCCTTTATCTACATGCGCTTTCAAGTTAATGGTAGTCAGCGATTTGCTCACTGCCATTACTTCATATTGAATAAGATTTAATGAATAGTTTTTAGTGATTTTTTGCAAATCGGGAAATGATAACGAAACAATATCGCCTTTTTTAAAGTTCACTTCTTGATTGCACTCTAGCTGTAAGCCAAATATTGAAAAGTCACGGGTATGCCCATGTAATACCGCATCACGGGTATTAATCACTACATTGGTTTTGTATAAATAGCGTTTATTAGAGCGAAGATTTACATATTCTAGGGGCACAGTATTAAGTTCCGGTGGCGATGCGTGCTTACTGTGGCCAAAATATTTCAATTTATTGGCTAAGGCTTTATCAAATTCATATTGTTGATAATGTTGTTGTTCATGCTTATTACCTACTTGGGTAAGTAGCATTAAATATTTTACGTCTTTTATAGCGCCTTCAACACGTGGTGAAGGCGGCTTATTTAATTTCTCAATATCTTTACCCAACGAGTTAGGTAAAGATAAAGGAATATAAGCATCTTCAGTGTGGCTTGGCATTAGTTGTAATTTAAAGCAGCGCCAACTGTCTCTACGGCTACCAAAACCAAAAAACAATGCTTTTAATTTTGCGTGTTGCTCAAGCTCTGAGCGAGTGGCTGAGTAGTAATAAATTTTTCCAGCAGAGACATGAGTAAAGGTATATAAGTACTCTTCTTTTACAGCCACTGGTTTTAGTGCCAAGGTACGAATGCGTTTATGATTTAATACACTGTATAGGCAAGATTTTTTGCGTTCATCAGTAAAGTAACGCTGAATAAATAAACTGTTTTCGGTGGTTAAGCTCAGGCTTGGATAATAAACGCCGTTTTTCTGGCTAATAAAAACATATAGAGAATTAACCCTAGGGATGTAATATTGCTCGTACCCCTTGGAAATAACCGCATCAAGGGTGTTATCTAAGTTCACTTTATAACGGCGTTTATTACCATGAATAAAGCTTTCTAAAAACCGATCAAACGCGCTGTTATTTTCTTCAAATGTACGCTTTAAGCGGATATGATTAAATTCATCTGAGGTGTTTTCTATCGCCACAACTTCATATTTAATACCACTTTTAAGGCCTAACTGAAAGTCTTGCTCTAAGCCTACTAAGTGCATAGTAATAGGCTGACCTTTTTTTAAGCTATATCGCGACGCCAACTTAATTTTACAGCCACTGAGAGAAATATCAGAGGTGCTAGCGTCAATTTTTGGTTGCCCGTCATACTCAATAGTAATTTTAATTGAGTAATTCATTCGCTCTTCACTACGACTTTCATAGGCTGCAAACTTAATAACATTGGTAGTTAGCTTGCGTTGCGGTTCTACTTTTTTTGCTGTGGTTGATTGCTGTTGTAATACTCGATAATTATTGTCGGTATTCATTACCGCTTCGTAAACTGCCAGAGTGTAGCCCTTATGTTGCTTTATTGCCGCTTCGAATACTTCAATTGCGGTGTCATCCATAAAGTGTTGCTTGCTTTTGTATTCATAAGGCTTTACTCGGCCGTTGACTAAACCACGTAGATCAATAAAGCGGTCTATCGGCTGAGATAAACGAGACATTTCCATTTTTATTAAAAACTGCTCGGGTTTAGTTAACTCGGCAGTTTTTGACTTGAAAATGAGATCAAACTTAGGATTTCCCAAATACTGTTTTAATTCATTTACAAGCGCTTCATGCTTAAGCAATACGTCTTCAGCCATTTATAAATCATCACCGTCTAATTTAAAAAGTAGGTATACTGTTGCAATTATTTATTAGAGTATTTAATAAATAGAATCTCGCAAAGCCGCTAAATGCGGCCTCGATACTCTGCGTAACTATACATTTATTGTTATTTTCTAATAGCCAATTAATTGGCAAGGGTTTATTAGTTTTTTAAAGCAAGAAACATGCCTTAAAGTGGACTAAGTGAAACTACATTAATATAGTATCAGTGTGAGATTAAATGCGCTGATCCACAAGACGTTGTTGCTAAGACAAAGCCTGCAATGGCAAAATAAGCGCTTAACACTGTGTATTTCAAAAAATAAAGAATAGTAGGTAAGGTTTTAAATGGCTAAAGCGGCAAAAGTAGAGTTTGTTTGTACAGAATGTGGCATGAACTATCAACGCTGGCAAGGTCAGTGTCGCTGCGGCGCGTGGAACACTTTAGCGGAGTTTAAACCCTCTGTAGGGCAAAACAAAAAGGTAGCTGCTCGTGCAAGTGTAGGTGGCTATGCTGGTGGCATTGGTGGTGGCTCTAAAAAAATTAATGATGTAGCTACCGCAGAGGCTGAAAAACAGCTTACCGAAATTGGTGAACTTGACCGTGTGTTAAGTGGCGGTGTAACCACCGGCTCAGTTAATATTATTTCTGGTGATCCTGGAGCGGGTAAAACAACGCTACTATCAGATTTAGTAGCAAGAATGTCTCAGCGTATGCCATCACTTTACTGTACCGCAGAGGAGTCATTATCCCAGTTTAAAAACAGGGTTAATCGTTTAAAGCTTAATTACAACGAAGATGAACTTTATTTACTGTCAGAAACCAGTGTTGAAACCATTATTGAAGAGCTTGATAAAAACAAAATTAAGTTTGCCGTTATTGACTCCATTCAAGCGGTTGTTACTGATACCGCCAATGGCAGTCCTGGTTCACCCTCGCAAGTTAAAAGTGCCGCTCAAGCGTTAACCCAATATTGTAAGCAAAACGATGTCACTATGTTCATTATTGCTCACGTAAATAAAAATAATGAAATAGCTGGCCCGCAAACATTAGTGCATATTGTTGATGCACTGTTACATATTGATACCAACGATGGTCAAGTGCGTACTCTGCGTGCTAATAAAAATCGCTTTGGTGATATAGACACCGTCGGCATTTTTAAAATGTGTGAACGCGGTATGCTCAGTGTGGATAACCCCAGTGAAATTTTCTTATCGGGTTCAACCACCGAGTCGCCAGGGTCGACGATCACCTGTATTCGTAAGGGAAATCGTAATTTATTACTCGAAATTCAGTGTTTAACCACCGAAACCGAGGCAGAGTTTCCACAGCGAGTGTGTGTTGGTTTAAATATGAACCGGATTAAAATGCTCACCGGTATTTTACGTAAGCACACTAAAACTAAAATATTCCACGATACGTTTTTTAATATTGTTGGTGGTTTAAAAATTGATGAATCAGAAACCTGTATTGACTTAGCGCTTGTTACCGCCTTGCTAAGTAGTTTAAACGAATTTGTTGTACCTCGAACCACTTGTATTATGGGGGAGTTAAGTTTAAATGGTGATGTACGCCCAATCGACAGTGGTGTGCCCCGTGTTAAAGAAGCGGCGCAACATGGGTTTACTGAAATATTTATCCCATTTCGTAACTACCATAAATCAATGGAAGGGCTGGGTGCCAAAATAACGCCGGTTAAAACCGTGCACGAGCTACTTAGTTTAATTAATTAGCAAACAAAAAGTGCTTAACGACTTATGTTCTCAATGTTAGTCTTGCAAAAGCCACTTATATAAAGAGTTGAATAAGGAAATAACATGAAAAAATTAGTGATTGCAGCCGCGATTATTGCTGCAGGTGTGGGTGGCGTAAGCTATGCAAACTATGTAGCAACACAAGAGGTACGTGCTGAGGTTGATAAGCAGCTAGCATTGGTGAGCGAACAAACAGGTGCTAGCTTTAACTACGCAGAGTTATCGGCCAGTGTTATCTCAAACAGTGTTGCTATTAGTAATATTGAAGTGACCAGCCCTGAGGGTAAAAATATTGCCACGGTTGAGCATGTTGAAGTGACAGGTTACGAAACCGATAAAATATCGCCACATACCGCTTTTACACTAAAGAACTTCCAATTTGATAAAAGCTTTGTCGATACACTTCCTGCAGATACTAATGCACAACTTGCCTCGGCCAGTTATGATTTACACTCATCATTAGATTACGATGAACAATCTGGTAAGAGTGATATAGTTGTTAAATTGCACGCCAACGATATTGCCAGCATTGATATGAATATGGGGCTGGCTAACTCTAAAGCGCTTATGGATGCTTCGCTTGAAATAAGCAAAGCTCAGCAAGCTGCAGGTAATACACCGCTTACTTATGAGCAAGAGTTACAGCAGCAAACACTTATTATGCAAGCAATGAGTCAGTTAGAGCCACGTACTATGAGTGTAATGCTCGATAACCAAGGTGAGTTAAGTACTTTGCTAGAAAGTGAATTAGCCAAACAAGGTATGACACTAGAGCAGATGCAAATGATGCTGGCTCAACAGTTACAGCAAGCGCCGGTAACCGAAGAAATAGCGCAAGCATTAACTGACTTTGCTAAAGGTCTAAATTCGCTTAGTGTCTCAGCTAAACTGCCTGAAGGTAAAACCATGATGGAAGTAAATCAGCAGCTAATGATGTTAGCAGGGCAACCCGAAGAGCTGGTTAAATTTATAAATTTAGAAGTAAAAGGCAAATAATAGAATAAGTTGCCAGCTTCCAGTTTAATGTAAAAAGCCGTACTCGATTATTCAAGTACGGCTTTTATTATTTTAGCTGATAGCTGATAGCTGATTACTTAGTGAAGAATACGGGCTCTAATTGTGCCTTCAACAGCACTGAGTTCTTTTAGTGCTACTTCAGATTGAACGGTATCTACGTCAATAACCACGTAACCAATTGCTTCATCCGTTTGTAAGTACTGTGCGGCAATATTAATACCATGCTGAGCAAACGCTTGGTTAATTTGCGTTAACACGCCAGGGCGGTTGTGGTGCACGTGTAACAAGCGGCTGCGGTTGGCAAGTTCTGGCAGTGATACTTCAGGGAAGTTAACGGCAGTAATGGTTGAGCCATTATCTGAGTACTTAGCAAGCTTACCTGCTACTTCAATACCAATGTTTTCCTGTGCTTCTTGAGTTGAGCCCCCAATGTGCGGTGTTAAAATAACGTTGTCGAATTCACGCAGTGGCGAGATAAACTCTTCATCATTCGATTTAGGTTCAACTGGGAATACATCAATGGCTGCACCACTAAGCTTCTTCTCTGTTAGCGCTTCTGCTAGGGCGTCTATATCAACCACAGTACCGCGAGAAGCATTGATTAAAATAGACCCTTGCTTCATCACGGCAAGCTCTGCTGTACCAATTAGGTTTTTAGTTTGCGGAGTTTCTGGAACATGTAAGCTAATAATATCAGCACGTTGCAACAGCTGCGTTAAGTTATGTACTTGTGTAGCATTACCTAAAGACAGTTTGTCTTCAATGTCGTAATACTCCACGTTCATACCAATATTTTCAGCCATAATGCCCAACTGAGTACCAATGTGGCCGTAACCAATAATACCTAAGGTTTTACCGCGCGCTTCAAACGAGCCGTTGGCTGTTTTTAACCAACCGCCGCGGTGGGCAGCAGCATTACGCTGAGGAATTCCACGTAATAACAGCAGTATTTCACCAAGTACAAGCTCAGCTACAGAGCGGGTATTTGAAAACGGGGCATTAAATACCGCAATACCGCGCTCACGTGCTGCGTTTAAATCAACTTGGTTTGTACCAATACAAAAGCAACCTACAGCGACTAGCTTTTCAGCTGCGTTTAATACAGATTCGTTAATATGAGTACGAGATCGAAGCCCTACAAAGTGCACATCTTTAATACGCTCTATAAGTTCGTCCTCTGGCAACGATGTTTTAACGTAGTCGATATTGCTATAACCGTTACGTTTTAGCGTTTCAACAGCGCTTTGGTGAACACCTTCAAGCAAGAGAATTTTAATTTTGTCTTTTGCTAACGATACCTTACTCATAACCATATCCTATTTAATTTGTGGCCCATTTTTAGTGCCGATAATCACTTTATCAGCACCGCGCTCTGCAAATAGGCCGTTGGTAACTACGCCAACAATTTGATTTATTTGTGTTTCAAGCTGTTTAGCATGGGTAATTTTTAAATTATGTACATCTAAAATAACGTTGCCGTTATCGGTTACTACACCTTGGCGATAAACTGGGTCACCACCTAGTTTTAATAATTCACGGGCAACGTAGCTACGTGCCATCGGAATAACTTCAACCGGAAGAGGGAAGTCTCCTAAGGTTTCGACTAGTTTTGTATCATCAACAATGCACACAAACTGTTTTGCTACTGCTGCGACTATTTTTTCACGGGTAAGCGCCGCGCCGCCGCCTTTAATCATTTCGTTTAGGGCGTTAATTTCATCTGCGCCATCTACGTATACGTCGAGTGCCGCTACATCGTTAAGCTCAAGCACTTCTATGCCAAGCTCTTTTAAGCGTGCTGTAGATGCTTCTGAACTTGATACTGCACCAACGATGGTGTCTTTAACTGTGCCTAGGGCATCAATAAAGTGATTAACGGTTGAGCCTGTGCCTACACCTACTATGGTGTTTTCTTTTACAAACTCGAGTGCAGCCCACGCAGCTGCTTTTTTTAATTCATCTTGTGTCATTGTTGTCTGCTCATTGGTGTCAAAATAGGCTGTTAGTTTACAAGATTAGTTGTTACCAACAGTAGGTTTTATCGGGTGTTATGATCGTTTTCAGTGGAACATCCCACGATTCAATCGGTAACTCATCGACTTGTTGGCACGCATGTGCGAGGCCAATAAGTTGCGGTTGTTGCCAATGTTGTTCGTATAAACGTGCCAATGTTCTATCGTAAAACCCACCTCCCATTCCAAGGCGATTACCAAATTTATCAAATGCTACTAATGGCATTAAAACGTAATCTAACTCAGGTAATGGGCATATTTGAGAGCAGTTCAGCTTAGGCTCCAAGATACCATAGCGATTTGCTCTCATGGGTGAGTTTTTTTCATAGCGTTGAAATAGTAAATTAGCCCCATTGAATGGATGAATTACGGGCAGGTAAACAGCGTGTTCAATGTTCCATAATTCATTAATTAACAATGAGGTATCTAATTCGCCATCATTGCTCAAATAAAGCGCAATATGGCTTTTTTTGGCCGAGTTCATGCTTTTTAAATGTTGAATAAAATTCACTTTAAGCGATTCGGCGGCTAATTGTTGCTGGTTTTTTGATAGGTTATTACGTGCTTTACGAATATCGTGTCTTATTTGTGCGCGATTATTACTCATTAAATAACTAAACCATGATTAAAAAGAGAATAAATTAGGAAATAATAAGTTCACAGCAAGCACAATAAGTAATATTACGGCTGTAGAAATCAGCGAATATAAAACAAGGTTACTGCGTTTTTTGGGCGTAGTAGAGAGTGGCTCATCAAGCATTAAATCGTCATCTTCCCATACTTCATTTTTTTCATCAGGCAGTGATAATTCAACCTCAGGGAGGCGTTGCTCAATATCTTCTAGTTTTTCTTCAAGGCGAATTAGGCTACTGGTAATGTAATCTAGAGCGTCAAATAGGCGCTGATCTCGCTGGCTGTCGTAAGCTGTTTGAGACGCCGTTTGTGTAGCCGCAGTTTGCTGAAGTTTACTTTTAATCCCAAGCGTTGAAAGTAACTTGGCTTGCTTGAGTGCTTTATCTTTAGGGCATGGGGCAAATAACGGTTTGCCATTAAAAAATGCAGCCACCTTCTCTGGCGAGGTTTTCAGCTTTTCTGTCAGTGCAGTGGTTACTGCCTGGCTGTCTGCGCCTTCTGCAAGTCCTACAAATATAACACGAAAATTGTCGGCCATTTTTTATCCCTAATACGCTTTATTGTATAAGCAGAGTATATACCTAAAATGTTAAACAGTTCGAGACTGTTTTACGACTAACTTAGTGCACATAGCAAAACGGCCCTAAAAAGGGCCGTTTAAATATTAGCTAAGTGGCTTATAGGCCAGCTGCTGCGCGAAGTGCGTCTGCTTTATCTGTGCGTTCCCATGGGAATTCGTCACGACCAAAGTGGCCATAAGCCGCTGTTGGAAGGTAAATAGGGCGCTCAAGGTCAAGCATTTGAATTAGGCCGTAAGGGCGTAAGTCAAAGTGTTCACGAATAAGTTCGATTAAACGCGCTTCTTCTAATTTACCAGTACCAAATGTTTCAACACTGATAGAAGTAGGCTCTGCAACGCCGATAGCGTAAGACACCTGAAGTTCACATTTATCAGCAAGACCTGCAGCAACAATGTTTTTAGCAACATAACGTGCAGCATAAGCCGCTGAACGGTCAACTTTTGATGGATCTTTACCAGAGAAAGCACCACCACCGTGACGAGCCATACCACCGTAAGTATCTACAATGATTTTACGACCAGTTAAACCACAGTCACCCATAGGGCCACCAATAACAAAACGACCTGTTGGGTTAATGAAAAACTTAGTTGCGCTAGTAATAAGCTCAGCAGGAAGTACTGGTTTAATAATTGTTTCCATTACCGCTTCTACTAAGTCATTTTGCGATACATCTTCGCTGTGCTGAGTAGAAAGTACAACGGCATCAATACCTACTGGCTTGCCATTTTCGTATGCAAATGTAACTTGTGATTTTGCATCTGGACGTAACCAGTTAAGCTCGCCGCTTTTACGAACCTCAGCTTGGCGTTGTACTAAACGGTGAGAATAAGTAATTGGAGCAGGCATTAATACTTCAGTTTCGTTACATGCGTAACCAAACATTAAGCCTTGGTCGCCAGCGCCTTGTTCTTCAGGGCTTGTACGATCGACACCTTGGTTGATGTCTGGAGACTGTTTACCAATCGTGTTTAAAATTGCACACGAATCGGCATCAAAGCCCATATCTGAGTGTGTGTAACCAATTTCACGTACTGTTTTACGTGTAATTTCTTCGATATCAACCCATGCGCTAGTAGTGATTTCACCACCAACCATAACCATACCGGTTTTAACGTAAGTTTCACACGCTACACGGGCATGAGAGTCTTGCTCTAGGATAGCATCAAGTACCGCATCAGAAATTTGATCGGCGATTTTATCCGGATGACCTTCAGAAACAGATTCAGAAGTAAATAAATGTTTTGCCATTGTAATTATGCTCACAAATATTGCGCTTCACAAACGTCGGTATTAGCGCTAAAAAATTAAGGCGCGTATTTTATCTAAAACAAGCGAACTTGCATAGTTTTTTTACGCCTAGACGTCTAAATAAAATATATAATAGTAAATGGTTCTTAAAAAATATTCATAATGTCCTATTTTTATGGGTTTTTAATTGCACACAGCCCCTACAATAAGTAAGAATGGAGGTATATAAATACCCGCGCAAATACATATAAAGGTAGGAGAATTCATGCCATCTCGCAAAGAACTTGCAAATGCTATTCGCGTCTTGTCAATGGACGCAGTACAAAAGGCCAAATCTGGTCACCCTGGAGCCCCTATGGGCATGGCTGATATCGCAGAAGTATTATGGCGCGATTATCTAAAACATAACCCAACAAATCCAGAGTGGGCTGACCGAGATCGATTTATACTCTCAAATGGTCACGGTTCAATGCTAATTTATTCTCTATTGCATTTAAGTGGTTATGATTTACCACTGGACGAAATTAAAAACTTCCGCCAAATGCACTCTAAAACGCCAGGCCACCCAGAATATGGATATGCGCCAGGAATCGAGACTACTACGGGTCCATTGGGTCAAGGGATCACAAATGCCGTAGGTATGGCAATTGCTGAAAAAGCATTAGCCGCTCAATTTAACCGTGAAGGCCATGACATTGTTGATCACCACACTTACGCATTTATGGGTGATGGTTGTTTAATGGAAGGTATTTCTCATGAAGCCTGTTCGCTTGCTGGTACATTAGGCCTAGGTAAGTTAGTGGCATTTTGGGATGACAACGGCATTTCAATTGACGGTGAAGTTGAAGGCTGGTTTAGCGATGACACACCAGCACGTTTTAAAGCATACGGCTGGCATGTAATTAGCGACGTTGATGGCCACGACAGCGATGCTGTAAGTGCTGCAATTAGCGAGGCAAAAAGCGTGACCGACAAACCAACGCTAATTTGTTGTAAAACAGTAATTGGTTATGGCTCACCTAATAAATCAGGTAGCCACGATTGTCACGGTGCACCACTAGGTGATGACGAAATTAAAGCATCTCGCGAGTTCTTAGGTTGGACGGGTGATGCATTTGAAATCCCTGCTGACATTTACGCACAGTGGGATAACAAAGAAAAAGGCCAACAGCTTGAAGCAAGCTGGGATGAAAAATTTGCCGCATATGAAAAAGCATTCCCAGAGCTAGCTGCAGAATACAAACGCCGTACACATTCAGAATTACCAGCTGACTGGGCTGAAAAATCACAAGCGTACATTGAAGAGCTACAAGCAAACCCTGCAAACCCTGCATCACGTAAAGCGTCGCAAAATGCATTAAACGCGTTTGGCCCGTTACTACCTGAGTTTATGGGTGGCTCTGCCGATTTAGCGGGTTCAAACTTAACTATTTGGGATGGTTCTAAAGGCTTAACGGCAGACGATGCAAGTGGTAACTACATTTACTACGGTGTACGTGAGTTTGGTATGTCGGCAATTATGAACGGTATTGCACTTCATAAAGGCTTTATTCCTTACGGTGCAACGTTCTTAATGTTTATGGAATACGCACGCAACGCGGTTCGTATGGCTGCATTAATGAAGCAACCAAGCATTTTTGTATACACGCACGATTCAATTGGTTTAGGTGAAGATGGTCCAACTCACCAACCAGTAGAGCAAATTGCCAGCATGCGTTTAACGCCTAACTTATACAACTGGCGCCCATGTGACCAAGTTGAGTCGGCAATTGCATGGCAACAAGCTATTGAACGTAAAGACGGTCCTACATCATTAATCTTTACGCGCCAAGGCTTAGAGCAACAAGCACGTGATGCACAGCAATTAAGCGACGTTAAAAAGGGTGGTTACATCCTAAGTTGTGACGGCAACCCAGAGCTTATTTTGATTGCTACCGGCTCTGAAGTACAACTAGCGCAAGACTCTGCGAAAGAGCTACGTGCGCAGGGTAAAAAAGTACGTGTTGTATCTATGCCGTGTACTGATGCGTTTGAAGATCAATCGCCTGAGTACAAAGAAAGCGTATTACCAGCAAGCGTTTCACGCCGCGTAGCGATTGAAGCGGGTATTGCTGATTACTGGTACAAGTACGTCGGCCTAAATGGTGCTGTAGTCGGTATGACTACTTTTGGTGAATCAGCTCCAGCTAACGAGCTATTTGAATTCTTCGGCTTCACCGTAGAAAACATCGTTAACAAAGCAAACGCATTGTTTTAAGCAACTGCTTTAACATTTAAAAGCCCGCGCTGTGTAAACAGGGCGGGCTTTTTTGTAGGCTGGGTAGGGCACCGCAGCCAAACCTAATGGAGAGAACTTGTGCCATCAACTTTCAGTTTAACTCACAGGTAAACTTATAATGGGGGGGAGGTTTTAGCACTAGTTATTTATAAAAAGTTGTAGTGAAGGTCGTGTTTTAGGCGGTGTTAAAACAATCAAAGCTGTTACCATAAATGATGATTGGCTATGACTTCAAAGACGTTTAGAGCTGATTCATTAGCTTTAAACATATACTAAGGCTGGTAAACGTCCAAATAAAGGTAATTACAGCATAAAATTATTTTTGCTCTAAAAATTAGTTTGCAGTATCATTTCGGGCACAGACTCATTTACAAGGAAGAAATATGTCTTGGTCAAAACTCAATAAAACTATCAATGCCCATTCTGTAATCCCTCTTGACGCCCTAAGTTGTCGTGATTTTGGTGTTAATCTCCCCGTTAATTTTCCATTTAATAAAGTTAAATTTACTTGCCAAGCTCTCGCTATGCTATCGCAGCTCAATGACTATGATTTAAAAATGGTCAGTGCCGATATCATTCAAATATGCGCGAACCCTAATGCCACAAACTCAATTAAGCATAGCCGTAACCCGCTGCGCCGTTTGTGGCGAACAAAGTACCCGTTCCGTAATTACCATTTTTTGATAGAATACTCACTTAAAAATAATTTTATCAATTTGGAAGATATACTTTTCGACAGGCAATTACAGGGATCTAAAGATAATTTTGCTGCAGAGCGTACGATGCTTTATGAAGTCCAAAGGCTTAGTAATCACACCTATGAAAAAGCAATAAGCAAAGAAGAAATAAGAGAAATACAAGGAGCATGGAAAGCTGATCCTATTCCGGTTACGCGAGTCAATACACAGCACGCAGCAGTCAATGGTATGCAAAATGAGCTTACCAAAGCTACATGGTTAATGGGTACTCATCTTGATAGAGCCTATGAGGGAGACGGCATAAAAGCTTATACCTTGTTTCATAACCCCACAGATCGAGCAAAGCTCGATTTAGTGGAGTGCGTATTTGATAAGCGCTTAGGTACAAAATCCCATAATGCCCAGCATTTAGCGGCCGTGCTGGCACAAAATAATCAGCAAGGAAAGCAGGTGAAATGGCTGGCGCACAGCCAAGGGGCAATCATTTTTTGCGCCGCGCTAGAACATTATCGCATTCACTATGGTAAGCCACTTACAGGTCAGCAACTCGCGGTGCATGGCTCAGGCTCAAATGTCGAACGTTTAAAGCGCATTGCCCAAAGTACGGGGCTAAAAATTATTGCTGTGCGTAATAACCCTTATGATTTAGTGCCTAATCTAGCGGGGCGTAATGACTTATCATCAAGCAGTCTTGTCCGTTCGATGAAATTTAAAGGCTTAGTTACAGGTGATGATGCTTGTGCAAGCCCACACACTTTGCCATTTTTAGGCCTAATCACCTATGCAGACCAACTGCAAATGCTGGGCTATAACGATAAGGCCGATATAGTAAGAAAGTTTATTAAAACTCTACCGCCTACGGATGCGCGATTATGATCAAATTAACCAAAGCTTTTTACCGTGGTTTTGTAGGAGGCCCTAATTTTGAAAATTGCACCCACCACCGTCTTATTCTAGAAGACAAGCTGATAACACTCGATGTGCCTGATAGCAACGTCTCAGCAGTGCCGTCTACCATTGATGTCTCGTTTCCTTATAATTCAACCAGCTGGTTTAACCAACATAAAAAAAACTATTTACACCATGAATACGTGCATATGCTCACTGAAAACTGGATGTATTTGCCTCCAGTAAGTTATTTACTAAGCAGTGAGTATGGCATGTTTAGTTGCCAACTAAGAATTAAGCAAACTAATAAAATCAATGTTCTTGATACTATGCAATTAAGACGCTTTGTAATTGATGAGTATGATAATTATCATTGGGGGTCAGATGGTTATAACACTAAGCTTCAAAATGATACTAAGCTAGAGTCGAATATAAGAGCAAACCCATGGGAAGGCGAAGCACTGAAAAAGGAAATTTTAGGGCGCGTTGAATCTTATGGTTATCCGCCACTGCCGGCAGCTAAAGGAGTAATTATTAATGATCGCCAATGGGTGTTTTATCAAATAAAAAAAAGTAATAAGCGTTCTCGTCAAGACTTTTATTGTTTACCATTAAGTGAGCATGCATTTTTAGAGGTTGAATTTAATCATCGTGTTGACCGCTCAGATAAGCATAAAAAATGGGCTAAGCATGCACTTGAATCACAGCAGCAAATCATGGAATCAATTAAACTCAGTGAGTTACCCCCCGATCACGATAATTTAATTACTGATAATTCTAAGAATGATTAATTTAGCCAAGGCTTTTTACCGTGGTTTTATTGGCGGGCCTAGTTTTGAAAATTGCATTCACCATCGGCTTATTTTAGAAGATAAACTACTCACTCTCGATGTGCCGGATAGCAATGTCGCAGCTGTACCGTCTACTATTGATATCTCATTTCCGTATAATTCAACCAGCTGGTTCAATCAGCATAAGGAAGATTATTTATATCATGAATACGTGCATATGCTCACTGAAAACTGGATGTATTTGCCACCAGTTAGTTATTTGCCCAGTAGTGAGTATGGCATGCTCAGTTGTCAGTTACGGATTAAACAAATCAATAAAATCAATGTGCTCGATATCAGCCAATTAAAACATTTTGTAATTGATGAGTACGATGACTTTCATTGGGGACCTGATGGCAGAAATACCGAAATTAAAAAAGATACTACATTAGAATCAAGTAAAATGGCCGTCCCTTTTGAGCCTGATGAGTTAGAGGAAGAAATTTTAGGACGTATTGAGACTCGAGGATATCCACCACTACCAGCGGCCAAAGAAGTTATACTTAATAATCGCCAGTGGGTGTTTTACCAAGTAAAAAGAAATAATAGCCTCTCTCGCCACGATTTTTATTGTTTACCATTAAGTGAGCATGCTTTTTTAGAAGTAAAGTTTAACCATCGTGTTGACCGCTCTGATAAGCATAAAAAATGGGCTAAGCATGCACTTGAATCACAGCAGCGAATTATGGAATCAATTAAACTCAGTGATTTACCCCCCGATCACGATAATTTAATTACAGATAATTTTAAGA
The DNA here is from genome assembly GCF_004328665.1 of Pseudoalteromonas sp. DL-6. Lineage (NCBI taxonomy): Bacteria > Pseudomonadati > Pseudomonadota > Gammaproteobacteria > Alteromonadales > Pseudoalteromonadaceae > Pseudoalteromonas > Pseudoalteromonas sp. DL-6. The sequence goes on along the minus strand of NZ_CP019770.1, from coordinate 2,462,122 downwards.
ATGATTAATTTAGCTAAGGCGTTTTATCGTGGTTTTGTAGGAGGCCCTAGTTTCGACAACTGTATTCATCATCGCCTCATTTTAGAAGAGAAGCTATTAACACTCGATGTGCCGGATAGCAATGTCGCAGCTGTACCATCTACCATTGATGTGTCGTTTCCCTATAATTCAACCCGCTGGTTTAACCAACATAAAAAAACTATTTACACCATGAATACGTGCATATGCTCACTGAAAACTGGATGTATTTGCCACCAGTTAGTTATTTGCCCAGTAGTGAGTATGGCATGCTCAGTTGCCAACTAAGGATTAAACAAACCAATAAAATCAATGTGCTTGATATCAGCCAATTAAAACATTTTGTAATTGATGAGTACGATGACTTTCATTGGGCCCCAGATGGAAAAAACACTAGAATTAAAAATAGTACTACCTTAGAGTCGAGTAAAAGAGCAAACCCTTGGCAGGGGGAAGCTTTAGAAGAAGAAATTTTAGGTCGTATTGAAGTTTATGGTCAGCCGCCATTGCCTGCGGCTAAAGAGGTAATTATTAATAATTACCAGTGGGTGTTTTACCAAGAGTGCAGAGGTAATGTTCTTTCTCGCCACGACTTTTATTGTTTGCCATTATGTGAGCATGCTTTTTTAGAGGTAAAGTTTAATCATCGTGTTGACCGCTCAGATAAGCATAAAAAATGGGCTAAGCATGCACTTGAATCACAGCAGCGAATTATGGAATCAATTAAACTCAGTGATTTACCCCCCGATCACGATAATTTAATTACTGATAATTCTAAGAATGATTAATTTAGCTAAGGCGTTTTATCGTGGTTTTATTGGCGGGCCTAGTTTTGAAAATTGCATCCACCATCGTCTTATTCTAGAAGATAAGCTACTCACTCTCGATGTGCCGGATAGCAATGTCGCAGCTGTACCATCTACCATTGATGTGTCGTTTCCCTATAATTCAACCAGCTGGTTTAACCAACATAAAAAAAACTATTTACACCATGAATACGTGCATATGCTCACTGAAAACTGGATGTATTTGCCACCAGTTAGTTATTTGCCCAGTAGTGAGTATGGCATGCTCAGTTGCCAATTACGGATTAAACAAACCTCAGAAATAAATGCACAAGACAAAAACCAATTAAAGCGCTTTGTTATTGAATTATATGATATATTTCATTGGGCGGCTGATGGGAAAAATACAGAGATAACTGAAAAAATCAAATTACAAAAGAGTAAAAGCTCAGTAAAGTGGACTGAAGCTGAAATTAAGGAAGAGATTGAAGAATACATTAAGCTACATGGTTATCCACCACTAGCGGCGGCCAAGGAAGTTATATTTAATAATCGCCAGTGGGTGTTTTACCAAGTAAAAAGAAATAATAACCTCTCTCGCCAAGATTTTTATTGTTTACCATTAAGTGAGCATGCATTTTTAGAGGTTGAATTTAATCATCGTGTTGACCGCTCTGATAAGCATAAAAAATGGGCTAAGCATGCACTTGAATCACAGCAGCGAATTATGGAATCAATTAAACTCAGTGATTTACCTCCCGATCACGATAATTTACTTACTGATAATTCTAAGAATGATTAACGTAATCGAAGCGTTTTTATGGCTTTTAAAAGTTTAAAAGCCCGCGCTGTGTAAAACAGAGCGGGCTTTTTTATGAGTTGTACTTTTATCACCTCTCTAAAGCGCAGCGTCTCATCGCCCTCTTTATGCATAAATTACTAAAAGATCTGTTCGAAACTCGCAGCCCGTTGCTCGAAGCATATCTCTCTATAAAGTCGTTCATTTTTAATCTTTTGGCTTCTAAATGAGTAATTTTCACAGCACTTAACTTGCAAGGTTTTTGTGTATCAGGCACTGTGGAGGTAACAAAATTATAAATTAATAACAGGAGTTAACATGCCAAAGTTCGATAACGTTAGTGTGGTTAAAAAAGCCAATGTATATTTTGATGGCAAAGTATCAAGCCGAACTGTGCTTTTAGGAAATGGTGAAGCGAAAACCTTGGGTTTTATGCAACCCGGTGAATTTGAGTTTAATACTAACCAAAAAGAGTGTATGGAGTTGTTAGCAGGGCAGTGGGATGTGTTATTACCAGGTGAAAGCGAGTGGAAAACATTTAATGCGGGTGAGTCATTTAATGTTGATGCTAATGTCAGCTTCCATGTAAAAGTAAGTGATTTTGCTGATTATTGCTGTTCATACACAGATTAATTACATGAATGGTTAAATTATCAGCACCTCTGAAAGGCCGCTATCACGCGGCTTTTTGCATACTTAATGCTAAATGAATGATCTAAATCAGGTGGGGTAATAAATAATTGCTAAATTTAGCTATTTTCTCTTGTGTTAATTCGTTTAGCCCCCAATACTAACTGTGAGGTAACATAAAAAAGGATACCCTATGAAAATTAATCTTTCTGGTCACCATGTTGACGTTACTGATTCTATTAAAGAACACATTAACGAAAAGTTTTCTAAAATTGAGAGTCATTTTCCATCATTGATAGCGCTCGACATTATACTTTCAAAAGAGCATCACAAGTTCCAAGCAGAAATTAGTACAAATTATGAAGGTGCGCGAATATCAGTTAAAGGGGAAAACGAGGTTATGTACCCAGCCATTTCCAGCGCAGCTAAAAAACTCGATGCCGCACTAAAGCATCGTAAAGGGCAAATAAAAGCGAACTTACATGAAAAGCCTGTAAGTACCACACCTGAAATAGCACACGAAATCATCCAAGAGATGGATTTAAATTAATAACTAACAATGTGTTATTTTTAAAAAGAGCCTAAGGGCTCTTTTTTATTGCCTGTAAATTAGGTAAGTTATGCACTCACACAGTTTATTAATGATAAAAATTAATAATAAAAGCACATAACACACCAAATTTGAGAAGTTAATGCAGTACACACAAAACACATGGAAGTCTCGGTTAGGGGCGCTCGGCCCAGGTATTTTAATGGCCACCGCTGCCATTGGTGGCTCACACTTAGTTGCATCGACTCAAGCTGGTGCATTATTTGGTTGGCAGCTATTTTGGCTTATTGTGGTGGTTAACGTTTTAAAGTACCCGTTTTTTCGCTTTGGTATGGAATACACACTCGCCACCAAAAATAGTTTAGTCGAAGGGTATAAAAACCAAGGGCCTGGCTATTTTTACAGTTTTATTGCCCTTAATATTATTGCCGCGGTGGTAAATACCGCTGGCGTATTGTTGCTTACGGCGAGCTTATTACACTACGCATTACCTATTAGCATTCCTGTTACCTTGTTGTGTTGGTTAATATTGGCTGTGTGTTTAATTATATTATTACTAGGGCACTTTAAAGCGCTCGATAACGTTGCAAAAGCTATTATGGGGCTACTTACTATTGCAACCATAACCGCATTAGTTATTGCTATAAATAACGGCCCTGTAGCCCCTGTAAACTATGTTGGCCCCTCACCGTATGAACTTGCCATGTTAGGCTTTATGGTTGCCTTAATGGGCTGGATGCCAGCGCCTATTGAAATATCGGCACTGAGCTCGTTGTGGCTTAAAGAAAAACAAACTCAGCAAAGTGTGACTAAAAGCCAAGGCTTATTCGACTTTAATGTAGGTTATTGGTTAACCGCCGGGCTTGCGCTGGTATTTTTTAGTTTAGGTGCGTTAGTGCAATATGGGCAAAGCAGTAATATAGAGCTTGGCGGTGTAGCCTTTGCTAAACAGCTGATTGATATGTATGCACTTACTATTGGCGAGTGGGCAAGGCCTTTGGTATCTGCCATCGCGTTTTTGTGTATGTTTGGCACCACACTCACCGTGCTTGACGGTTACGCCCGCACACTTAACGAATCGCATAAACTTCTTGGTTTTAAGCAATCAAAACACAGCTTAAATACGTGGCTTATACTGCAAGCATTGGCCGGTATGGCGGTTATTTTATTTTTTAAATCAGCCCTTGGCCCTATGCTTACCTTTGCCATGACACTTGCTTTTGTAACCACACCGGTTTTTGCATGGCTTAACTTCAGCCTAGTGCGCTCAGAGCCCGCGATTAAACACAGTCTACTTTTGCGTAGCTTAACGTGGTTAGGTTTAGTGTACTTGGTTGGTTTTGCTGTAGCGTTTGTGGTGTGGAAGTTGATGTGATTTTATATTCGAGGTTCGAGGTTCGAGGTGAAAGGTACAAACCAAACGATCTCTGCATAGATGTCGACTGTTGTAGACCCCGATAGGCTTCAGCGAGCGAAGATAAGACGGTCAAAAATTATGATGTTTATCCTAATTAGTTAAAATATGAGTTAGATAGGGCTGAGTGAATGTACGATAACAATCCAATTGAGTTTATACACCGCTTATTTGGTATTCCTTACTCAGGAAGACGATACTAAAATGGCAAGTTCGGCTAATCAACTCTCACCTACCAACCCTAAAAAGGGGTGGTTTTCTATAGGCGTTTTATGTTTAATCATTACTCTCTATGCCTACAGCTTTAAATTAGAAATTAGCACATTAAGTCTTATTGCTGAAAATGTAATTTCGTTAAAAATTAAACCTGTAGTAATTCCTTTGATAGTTATGATGCCCGCTTTTTTTGTACTCATCTACGGAATTTATCAAAGAATACATGGTGATATATCAGCGAAATCGATGCGAAGGGGGCTATTTGTTATTATAGGATGCTTCCCTCTATTTCTGATTACCTGGTGGATTTACAGCTGGCAACTTAGTGATAAGCTTGAAAGTGAAGGCTATTCCATTTGTTACTGGTATTCAGGAGCTTCACTAGGGGCTCCAAAAATTTGGCTTTCAGACCCAAGTTACTGCATTGAAGACGGTTATTTAGTAAGGATTGAATTACTTGAATGGCTAAAGCAGCAGCGGTTAAGTGGAAAAAAACCATCCATTGAAGTCTTCGAGAAGCAATTAGAATTCATGCTCAGTGAATACCATCAAAAATATGGTGTATGAACTACTTAAAATACATTAACTAAGTTCTTTTATCGCTTTACTTACCCCATCTTAACTAAGTGGGTACATGCGGTTGTTCATTAACGCGGTGCGTCGGATTGTTTCTGGTGCATCCATCATTTTGTCGGATGGCGTAGCTTCGCCACTTATCCGACCTACATCAAAAGGTAGGTTGGTTAAGCCGAAGGCGCCACCCAAAAAAGTTATAGGTTCACGCCCGAAGCTCTGCTGCTGGCGCTGAGCTGTCGTAAATTAATATTTAACTCAGCTCTTTTATAGCGCTACTTATCCCATCTAAACTCAGTGGGTACATGCGGTTGTTCATCAGCTGCTTTATAAAATCAATTGATTGGTAGTATGGCCAGTGTTCAACCGGTTGTGGGTTGAGCCACGCGACTTTATCAAAGTGATTAGTGATTCGGTTTAACCATGCACTGCCGGGTTCTTCATTCCAATGCTCTACTGAGCCGCCAGGGTAGGCAATTTCATATGGGCCCATAGTGGCATCACCGACAAATATAACTTTGTAGTCGCTGGTAAACTTGTTGATCAGCGTCATGGTGTCAATAACGTTTGAGTGGCGGCGTTGGTTATCTTGCCACACGTGTTCGTATAAACAGTTATGAAAGTAGTAAAACTCTAAATGTTTAAATTCGCTGTGGGCGGCGCTAAATAATTCTTCGCAGGTATGAATGTAGTCGTCCATTGAACCGCCAATATCAAACAGCATCAATACTTTTACGGCGTTGTGGCGCTCGGGTGCCATTTTTACATCGAGCATGCCGCCTTGTTTGGCGGTCGCGCGTATGGTTTCGTTTAAATCAAGGGTGTCACTTGCGCCAGTACGAGCAAATTTGCGTAGTTTTTTAAGTGCCAGCTTTATGGTACGAGAGCCAATTTCACGGTCGGAATCTAAGTTTTTGTATTCGCGCTTATCCCACACTTTTACTGCTTGGCGATTACGGTTGCCGTCTTGACCAATACGCACACCCTCAGGGTTATAGCCGTATGCACCAAAAGGCGAGGTGCCGCCTGTACCTACCCACTTATTGCCACCAGCATGGCGTTTTTGCTGTTCTTCTAAACGCTCTTTTAGGGTTTTCATTAGCTCGTCGAGCCCGCCCATGGCTTTTAGTTGGGCTTTTTCTTCATCGCTTAGGTGCTTTTCAAACTCTTTACGCAACCAATCTTCAGGTAAGTTGTGTTGTTGTTTTAAGCTCTCGAGTAGGTCTAAGTCGGCAATACCGCTAAAGTAATCGCTAAAGGCTTTATCGAATCGATCAAAGTGCGTTTCGTCTTTTACCATAATAGTGCGCGCTAAATGATAAAACGCGTCTACATCAGCAAATATAACGCCTTGTTTTAAAGCGTTTATTAAATCGAGTAGTTCGCGCAGGCTCACGGGTAAGCGGTATTTGCGTAGCGTGAAAAAAAACTGTACCAACATGTTAGCGACGGCTCATAAACGCAAGTTTTTCGATTAGGCTTATGTCTTGCTCGTTTTTAAGCAGCGCGCCAAACATCGGCATTAAACCGCCTTTTTGCGCTTTGTCGTGCAGGGTTTTTGCGTCTATGTCTTCAGCCATTAATAGTTTTAACCAATCCAGCAATTCGCTGGTTGATGGCTTCTTTTTAAGGCCGTTGGCTTCGCGTAAGTTAAAAAATACTTCTAGCGCTTGGCGAACTAAATCTTGTTTAACATGCGGGTAGTGCACATCAATAATTTGCTGCATTTCGTCGCTATTTGGAAAATCAATATAATGGAAAAAACAGCGACGTAAAAACGCATCAGGCAGCTCTTTTTCATTGTTTGATGTGATGATCACAATAGGGCGCTCTTTAGCCACAATGCGCTCACCGGTTTCGTATACATGAAATTCCATTTTATCGAGTTCGAGCAGTAAATCGTTTGGAAACTCAATATCGGCTTTGTCTATTTCATCAATAAGCAGTACTGGGCGTTTGCCGTTTAATTCAGCGTACATGAAGGCTTGCCACAGCTTACCTTTAACTATGTAGTTGCTAATATTGTGAACGCGCTCATCACCTAGCTGGCTGTCGCGCAAACGCGATACCGCATCGTACTCGTACAAACCTTGCTGCGCTTTAGTGGTTGATTTTATATGCCACTGAATAAGCTCAGTATCTAAACTTTTCGCTAACTCTTCGGCCAGCATGGTTTTACCTGTGCCAGGCTCGCCTTTAATTAAAAGCGGTTTTTGCAGCATAATAGCGGCGTTTACTGCCTGTTTTAATGCTGAGCTTGCGATGTAATTATCAGTAGAATTAAATTGCACGGGTTATCCTTTATCTGGTCTGAGCAGTAATTATTATGCGTTATAATGCCATAGTTAATCGGCTTCACCAAGGTAGGCAAAACGGGCGATAGTTTTACCGTCTTTTTCTACGGTTTCAGTAAACATACTTAGTGGGCGTGCCCATATGCCGTATTCACCGTATAAGGCTTGGTAAATAACCAACTGCTCGTTGGTTTCGCTGTGGGTCGCCACATGCATAACTTTATATTGTGGGCCTTTGTAGTGTTGATATAAACCCAGTTTTAGTGCTGTAGTCATAGTCTGTTATCTTGTATAATTTGCCTTCGCTTTTTATTATGCCAAAGAATACAGCAATACTATGAATTATATTTCTCTTGATGATTACAAAAAAGCCTGGGTATTTCGCCATAAAGATATTCCGGTTTCAGATATTGATGCAGCCAATATTAAACCTATGACCAGCGAGCGTGCCGCCGTACTGTGGACAACCATGGTGAGTCGCGAACATGATCATCCAGACTTTTTTGATAAAACCGATTGGTGCGCGCAAGAGCAAAACTTTAGCCAAGAAATTAATTGGGAAGATGCGTGGGAAAGCGAAGAACCCCAATTTCCAGATGCTATTTTGAACCACTTAGATTGGCAGGCTAATACCACAGTATATTTTTGCATGGCACGCGACAATATTATTGAAACGACATTTGATGTGTTTAAACGTAACTGGCAAAACTTTATGTTTTTGGCTGATGGCAGCTTATTAATAGGTAAAAAGCGCAGCACTATGGTGCAATTTTTAGAATCAGGTATTGCAAAATTAGGTGAAAAGCCAAGCGCTTAAATTACTACAAGTGCTTAAAAACTGTGCGTTACTGTGTTATAAAACAGTATTAAAATGTTTTTTTGAGTACAGCGATTGGTTGCTAAAAATAAGCAGTTTAACACAAGCCAGCAAGTTGAAATGTGGCAAACTGATGCACAAAAAGTGCTTTACGCACAATTATGCAATGCTTTTTATCAGCGTGAAGTTCAGCGCTTAGTGGCTGAACCTAATGGTGACCGTTTACGCAGGCAATTAAAAAGCCTGCCTTATTATATTGAACGTGCCGCAACACGTGTAGCGAATGCACCATTGCCTTTTACGCTTGATGCGCAAAATGGAGGCTGGCTTGAAAAACAAAAACCTACACCGCCAGAGGCTAATCCTGCAGCGAATGAACTTTTTTATCAAGCGCATGCCAAAGTAGGGCTAATAATTCCGGTATTATTACAAAGTCACGGTCAAATTCGGGTTAGAATAGATAGCATTGATCAAGTAGCTGATACGCAACTGCATTGTAATGAACTTGGCTGGTTTGATTTTTTAGGCCAAGGACTTGAGCAACAAAGTGCGCAATTGCTTAAACCTAGTAAAACGAGCCTTGCAGCGGCGTGTTGTGGCCACCAGTGGCAGTTTTCAAAGCGTAGCACGCCACGGGTTTTGTCACTACGGGAAATGTTACTAGCTGCCAATATTAATTGGCGCAATGTTAAGCGGCCGCTAGCATAAGTAGATAATTAAAAATTAAAATAAGGAGTGTTTAATGCGATTTTTTCAATTTGGCTTGTTGTGCTTAGCACTTTTTATCCAGTATCGCCTTTGGTTTGGTCATAACGGGGTGCAAGACTACACCCGTTTAAAAAATGCGGTGGCATCGCATCAACAAACTAACGAAAAACTAATAAAGCGTAATAAAGTATTAAAAGCGGATATAGAAGATTTAAAGCTCGGCCACGAAGGCATTGAAGAGCGTGCCCGCAACGAATTAGGAATGATTAAACCGGACGAAACCTTTATTCGTGTTTTACCGGCTCAACACCATGACAAATAAACAAACTATTGCTGCTATTGTTCCTGCCGCAGGTGTTGGCAGTCGAATGCAACACACAACACCAAAGCAATATATTTCCTTAGCAGGGAAAACCATTCTAGAGCATACGCTCGCTAAGTTATCGCAGTTACCGCAGTTAAACTCTATAGTGGTGGCTCTGAGCGAAACCGACCCCTACTTTGACGACCTTACGCTAGCTGATCCTCGCATTGTGCGTGCTATTGGCGGTAAAGAGCGCGCAGATTCAGTGTTAAACAGTTTATTGTTTTTAGCTGCCAACCCACCTGCTTGGGTTTTGGTGCATGACGCTGCAAGACCTTTAGTCGATATTGCTGATATAGAGCGCTTAATCGCACAGTGCATGCAGGCTGATGAAGGCGGCATTTTAGCCAGCAAAGTAAAAGACACTATAAAACGAGGGCAAAGCCATGCGCAGCAAACTGTGCCTCGTGATGATTTATGGCAAGCGCTTACCCCGCAACTGTTTAAATACGACGAGCTTAAAACGGCATTGCAAAGTGCGCTTAACAGCGGTGCAACCATTACTGATGAAGCTAGTGCAATGGAGTGGGCAAATAAGCCGGTAAAGCTGGTAGCAGGGCGTAGTGATAATATTAAAATCACCACCCCAGAAGATTTAGATTTAGCAGGCTTTTTACTGCAAAAACAAAATAATGAGAGTGCAACATGATACGAATAGGCCATGGTTTTGACGTACATAAATTTGGAGGCCAAGGGCCTTTAACTATCTGCGGCGAAAAAATTGATTACCCGCAAGGCTTTTTAGCACACTCAGATGGTGATGTGGCTATTCATGCATTATGTGACGCTATTTTAGGCTCATTAGCGCTGGGCGATATTGGTAAGCATTTTCCGGATGCGGCTAGTGAATATGAAAATATCGATAGCCGTATTTTACTTCGCCATGTAGTGAGTTTGGCTAAGCAACAGGGTTATGTATTGGGCAATGCGGATGTCACCATTGTGGCACAAGCGCCAAAAATGCTGCCGCACATTCAAGCAATGCGAACCAATCTTGCTAGTGATTTAAATGCTGAGCTTTCACAGGTAAATGTAAAAGCTACCACTACTGAAAAGCTCGGTTTTGAGGGGCGAAAAGAAGGCATTTCAAGCCATGCCGTGGTCATTATGAGTAAACAAAACGCATGAGCGAATTAAATTATTTATATGGTGCGCCGCTTTCCAAAGCCGACTTTAAAACCACGGCAGAAGACTTTATGGTTGATGAAGATCTCGGTATAGAGTTTACCGGCAGTGGCGAACATGTGTGTTTGCAAGTGGTTAAAAAGGGTGAAAACACCCAATATGTTGCCAAGCTGATTGCACAAAAAGCGGGTGTATCGCCGCGTGATGTAAGCTATGCCGGTATGAAAGACCGTCATGGAGTATGCTCGCAGTGGTTTAGCGTCAAAGTACCGATTAAAAAGCATATTGATTTTACTGAGCTGAATAGCGAAAGCGTGTTTGTAGTATCGCAGCAGCGTCATGAGCGAAAATTACGCACCGGTTGTCATAAAGGAAATAGATTTACTATTACCTTGCGCAATGTAACCGAGCCGCTTGATATTTTATGCCGTATAAACGCAGTACGCGCAGGTGTGCCTAACTACTTTGGTGAGCAGCGCTTTGGCCGTGATGGACACAACCTAGTGATGGCCGAAAAAATGTTTGCTGGTGAGCGTATTCGCGATAAAAAGCTGCGAGGCATTATTATTTCTGCAGCACGTTCACATGTGTTTAATCAAATTGTTAGTTTACGCGTGGCTGAGCATGGTCTTGCTAAAACCATGCACCGCGAAGTATTTATGCTCAGTGGCAGTAATGCATTTTTTGAAGATGCGATAAGTGATGAAAATATTGCACGGCTTGCCTCTGGCGACATTATGATGTCGGCGCCCATGGTGGGCAAAAGTGAAAAAGGCTTAACCGAACAAGAAAAAACATGGTTGGCACCGTATCAAGCATGGTGTGATGGCTTAGGTGAGTTAGGGCTTAAAAACGAGCGCAGAATGCTGCGTTTAATCCCCCAAGAGCTAAGCATAGAAACACTTGATGAACGCACATTAAAACTCAGCTTTGGCTTACCCAAAGGCTGTTTTGCAACGGCTTTACTACGCGAACTGGTTGATTATACTGATGCCAGCCCACGCGAGCGAAAAGAAAAGGATAACGCAGATGAAGATTCTATTAAGTAATGATGATGGTGTTAATGCCAAAGGTATTGCTGTTTTATATCAAGCATTAACACAAATCGCTGAGGTAACGCTGGTTGCGCCAGATAGAAATTGTAGTGGTGCAAGTAATTCATTGACGTTAATGAACCCGCTGCGTGCCACAACGCTCGACAACGGTTTTATGTCGGTAAACGGTACACCCACTGATTGTGTGCATTTAGGTGTTAATCAATTAGTGGATGAAAAACCCGATTTGGTTGTTGCTGGTATTAATCATGGCGGTAATTTAGGCGATGATACGCTTTACTCTGGTACGGTTGCTGCGGCGACTGAAGGCCGTCATTTAGGCTTACCAGCAATTGCGGTATCTTTGTGCTCTCATCATGGTGAGCATTTTGAAACAGCGGCAGCCGTTACTGTAAACATTATTAAAGGACTAGCCTCGCATCCGTTGCCCAAAGATCAGATCATTAATATTAATGTTCCCGATATTCCGCTCTCTGAGCTCAAAGGCGTTCAGGTAACTCGTTTAGGGGCTCGTCATAAAGCAGAAACCATGACCAAGCAAACCGATCCATGGGGACGCGATATTTTTTGGTATGGCTCACTAGGGCTTGAAAGCGACGCAGGTGAAGGCACTGACTTTTATGCGGTTAATAATGGCTATGCATCAGTGACCCCGTTAAGCGTTGATATGACTGCCAAAGACAGTATTAAAGCCGTGGGAGAGTGGTTAGCCGAGTTGGAGATTAATCGTGCTGGCTAATTATACTCGCAGTGCACAAGCGCTTTCAGACTTATTACAGCGAGATGGCGTAGAAGATAAAGAGGTTTTAAAAGCAATAGCGCAAATTCCTCGGCATATTTTTATTGATGATGTACTCAAACACAAGGCGTATCAAAATACCGCGCTACCTATAGGACAAGGGCAAACTATTTCTCAGCCCTATATTGTTGCGCGCATGACCGAGCTAATGCGATTAGCCGGTGTGCAACATAAGGTGTTAGAAATAGGCACCGGGTCGGGCTATCAAACTGCGGTTTTAGCTAAAACCTTTGATAAGGTATATTCGGTAGAGCGTATTAAAGCTTTGCAATGGCAAGCTAAACGCCGATTACACCAGCTCGATTTGTACAATGTCGCCATGAAACATGGCGATGGTTGGCAAGGCTGGCAGTCACAAGCGCCATTTGATGGCATTATCGTGACCGCTGCGGCAACCACCATTCCCCCCGAGTTACTCGCACAACTTGCCGATGGAGGCGTATTACTCGCCCCTATTGGTGAGGCGGAACAAAAATTAACTATGGTTATTCGCCAAGGCGATAGCTTTACAGAGCATGTAATTGCGCCAGTAAGATTTGTACCTTTAGTCCCTGGTGATATTGAATAGGAATTCATTTTGAAGTTGTTTACCAAGTTATACGATATGGCGCTAGTGTGGGCTAAACACCGCCATGCAGAACGTTATTTAGCAGGAATGAGCTTTGCCGAATCGGTATTTTTTCCGGTCCCACCCGATGTAATGTTAGCCCCCATGTCGCTAGCGCAACCGAGCAAGGCATGGCGATTTGCAAGCTTTGCCACGGTTGCGTCTGTGCTCGGCGGCGTGCTGGGTTACCTGCTTGGATTTTGGTTGTTTGAACCGGTTGTAGAGCCCTTTATTGCGCAAATGCAATGGCAAGATAAATTTAATACGGCGCTTGCATGGTTCAAAAATTACGGTGTTTGGGTGGTATTTATAGCGGGATTTTCGCCTATTCCTTATAAAGTGTTCACCATTGGCGCTGGTGTATTACAAATGGCGTTTTTACCTTTTATTATTGCTTCTGCTGTTGGCCGTGGCGCGCGTTTCTTTTTAGTTTCTGCTTTAATGAAATGGGGCGGAGTTAAAATGGAACAAAAATTACGTCAATATATTGAAGTACTTGGCTGGGCAGTGGTTGCTTTAATCGCTGTTGCGTACCTATTGTTGCGATAATAGCCATAATATAATGATATTAAAACAGAGGGCAAAACACATTGAATAAACAAATACGCTGTTATGTTGCTTTATTTATTAGTGTTTTGCTTTGTGCATGCTCGTCTCGCCATGTTCCCGCTCCTGTAAGTAGTTTAAATAATAATATTAATGACTATCCTTCACAGATTAATATTAACGGTGGTAAGTACACGGTACAAAAAGGCGATACACTTTATTCGATTGCTTTTAGTGCTGGAAAAGATTTCAGAGAACTTGCAAAAAATAATTCAATTCCATCACCTTACACTATTGTTCCTGGTCAGGTTGTATCCCTTTTAGAACCAAGCAGGTCAAGGGTTACACAAAAAAAGCATAAAAAGAAAGCTGCTAAAAAGCCTTCTCATTTACAAAAAAGTAACAGAAAATTAAAGAAAGAGCTTGATAAGCCGAAAAAACGTAGGTATGTTCAAAAACAAGCTAACCAAAAAATTAGTCAGTCTCAAGGTTCTTCAACTAAAAAGTTGAGTTGGTTTTGGCCTGCTAAAGGTAAAATAACAAAACGCTTTTCTAACAAGGAAAATGGTTATAAAGGCCTACAGATTGCTAATAAAAAGGGTACTACCGTACTCGCCGCGGCAAAAGGAACAGTAGTTTACGCGGGAAGTGCGCTAAGAGGTTACGGTAATTTAATTATTTTGAAACATAACGATGATTACCTAAGTGCTTATGCACATAATTCAACGTTACTTGTGAAAGAAAAGCAAATAGTGAAGGCGGGACAAAAAATAGCAGAAATTGGTAATTCAGAGTCTTCAGTAACGGCACTTCGTTTTGAAATTCGTTATCGAGGAAAAGCTGTTAACCCTGCTAAGTACCTACCCTGAACTGAAGGAATTGATTGACTGTTCTGGAGAAGGCTCATGGCTAATACAGCAAAAGCTAATAAAACGACTACAGACCTTAATCATAAAGTTATTGATAGCTTGCTCAGGAGAAGTCTTATGGCTGATGTAGCAAAAGCTGAGAAAACCCCCACTGATGATAAGTTTGACGACTCTAAAGTAGAGGAGACAACGAAGTTACTTGATGACGTGGAAGATGAAGATGTATTTGTAAAAGAAGAAGTCACTAAAAACCTCGACGCGACCCAGTTATACTTAGGCGAGATTGGTTTTTCCCCTCTATTAAGTGCAGAAGAAGAAGTATTTTTTGCACGAAAATCGCTGAAAGGCTGCGAAGCCTCCCGAAAACGCATGATCGAAAGTAACTTACGCTTAGTTGTAAAAATTGCGCGTAGGTACAACAATCGTGGGCTTGCTCTACTTGATTTAATTGAAGAAGGTAATCTAGGGCTGATCCGGGCGGTTGAAAAGTTTGATCCTGAACGTGGTTTTCGATTTTCTACTTATGCCACATGGTGGATACGCCAAACTATTGAACGGGCAATAATGAATCAAACCCGTACTATTCGTTTACCTATTCATGTAGTTAAAGAGCTTAACGTTTATTTACGTACAGCCCGTGAGCTAACGCAAAAGCTTGATCATGAGCCAACCGCAGAAGAAATAGCAGAAAGCTTAGACAGACCAGTCGAAGATGTAACAAAAATGCTTCGCCTAAATGAAAAAATAGCGTCTGTAGATATGCCTATTGGTGGTGAAAACGACAGTGCATTGTTAGATGTGATTGCCGACGAAAAAAATGTCGGTCCTGAAGGTGAAGTACAAAACAATGATATGAATACGCATATTATTGACTGGTTAGGTGAATTGAATCCTAAGCAGCGCGAAGTACTGGCACGTCGCTTTGGTTTACTCGGTTATGAGCCTTCAACGCTTGAAGATGTGGGCCGTGAAATTGGGTTAACCCGTGAAAGAGTTCGCCAAATACAGGTTGAGGCGCTACGTCGGTTAAAAGATATTTTGCAACAAGAAGGGTTAAGTACTGAGAGCTTATTTGAACAGTTCGCTTAATCTAAACACGCAATAAAATTAAATACAGCCCGACTTTTTAAGTCGGGCTGTTTGCGTTTAAAGCAGTGCTTTTAATTTATAAAGCAGTTCATGCGCCTGACGCGGTGATAGGTTATCAGGGTCTATCGCGCTCATTTGTTGCTCCAATTCACTTGGTTGAGTGGTTTGTGGTTCACTATCAAACGGTAAAACCTGCTGCTCTGTGGTGACTGTTGTGACACTTTGATGGTTTTCAAGCAAGCTTAGCTTTTGTTTTGCTTGGGCTATAACCGCTTTAGGCACGCCGGCCAGAGCTGCTACTTGTAAACCAAAACTCTTACTCGCTGCGCCATCTAATACAGTATGCATAAAGGCAATGGTATCGTTGTGTTCAATAGCATCTAGGTGCACATTAACCAGCCCAGGTGTTTGTTCTGCAAGCTCAGTGAGTTCAAAGTAATGGGTTGCGAACAGAGTTTTAGCCGCGATTTTTGAAGCGAGATGATCCGCCGTCGCGTATGCCAGTGATAAACCATCGTAAGTACTGGTTCCTCGGCCTATTTCATCCATTAATACCAATGATTGTGCGGTGGCATTATTTAAAATTGACGCGGTTTCTGTCATTTCAACCATAAAGGTAGAGCGCCCAGATGCTAAGTCGTCACTAGCGCCAATACGGGTAAATATTCTATCAATATTACCAATTTTAGCGCTATCGGCAGGGACATAACAGCCAATGTGCGCCATAAGCACAATAAGGGCAGTTTGGCGCATGTAAGTTGATTTACCGCCCATGTTAGGGCCGGTAATTATCAACATTTTACGCTGGCTATTGAGTTCTACAGGATTGGCAATAAACGGGTCTTTCATTACTTGCTCAACCACAGGGTGGCGGCCTTGTTTAATGCTAATATTATCGTTATCGCAAAGCTCTGGCTTGGCATAATTAAGTGTTTGGGCACGCTCTGCTAAATTGTTCAGTACATCTAAATCGGCAATGACTGAGGCCATTATTTGTAGCTGCTCAATATGCGGCGCTATAAATTCAAATAACTGTTCGTATAGCTGTTTTTCCAGTGCCAGCGCTTTTGATTGGCTGCCAAGCACTTTATCTTCGTGCTCTTTAAGCTCTGGAATTATATAGCGCTCGTTATTTTTTAACGTTTGACGACGAATGTAATCTGCAGGGACTAAATGCGAGTTAGCGCGGCTCACTTCAATAAAAAAGCCATGCACGCGGTTGTAACCAATTTTAAGCGTACTAATGCCCGTGCGTTCACGTTCGCGTTGCTCTAGTTGTTCAAGCACATCGGTTGCACCTTGGCTTAAATTACGCCACTCATCGAGTTCGCTGTTATACCCTGGCGCAATAACACCACCATCACGAATTAACACTGGTGGGTTATCAATTACTGCACGTTCAAGTAATGCTTGAAGCTCGGGGAGCTCTTTAGAGTGGGCAATAATATGAGAAATACGCGCATCTGTGGCATCGTTTAATAAGCTATGTAGCGGTGCTAATGCTTGAAGCGCACTACGAAGCCTTGTTAAATCACGTGGCCGAGCAGTATGTAATGCCAAACGAGCAATTACACGTTCTATATCACCAATATCTCTAAGAGCGTCATGCAGCTCACTGCATAATTGCACATCTAAAATAGCACTAATGGCATTTAGACGAGAATTTAACTCGTCTTTATTGCGAATAGGGGTATGAATACGGCGCTTCAGTAATCGCGAGCCCATAGCCGTTGCTGTTTTATCAAGTACTTGGGCAAGTGTATTTTCAAAGCCACCGGATAAATTAACGGTGAGTTCAAGGTTTTTACGGGTAGGCGCATCTAAAATTACCGCGTGTTCATTATGCTCAAGAGTAATTGCACGAATGTGCGGTAATGCAATACGTTGGGTATCTTTTACGTATTGCATTAAACAGCCTGCCGCTACCAAGGCGCTATGCGCTTTGTCGACCCCAAAACCGACTAAATCTTTGGTGCCAAACTGCTCACACAGTAAGTGTTGCGCGGTATCAAGGTCAAACTCCCAATCAGGGCGACGACGCGCTCCCTTAATATGTTCAATTAAATGAGTGTTTTCAAAGTGTTCACTATATAGTAATTCAGCAGGCGCTAAGCGTTGTAGGGTTGAGCTAAATGCTTCATCGGTACTAACTTCAACAATGTTGAAGCGCCCAGAGTTGATATCAAGATACGCAACACCGTATAAGCCTTTTTTATTTTGCCAAACACTGGTTAGTAAGTTGTCTTGGCGCTCTTGCAGTAAGGCTTCGTCAGAAATAGTACCAGGAGTTACAATACGTACTACTTTGCGCTCAACAGGGCCTTTGCTGGTGGCAGGGTCGCCCACTTGTTCACAAATAGCCACCGACTCGCCCATTTGCACTAAGCGGGCTAAGTAGTTTTCTACCGCATGATAAGGCACGCCTGCCATAGGAATAGGATCGCCCCCTGCTTTGCCACGGTGAGTTTGTGAAATATCAAGCAACTGCGCGGCGCGTTTTGCGTCATCAAAAAAGAGTTCGTAAAAATCCCCCATCCGATAAAACAATAAAATATCGCGATGCTCTGATTTTATTTTTAGATACTGCTGCATCATAGGGGTTTGTTGTTTTATAGTGTGCGGTGCATAAAGATCAAACGACATGTATTTACCCAAAGGCTGAATATGGAATTACATCAAGAGATTAAGACACTTGCTGCGCAATTAGGCGCTATTTTAACGGATAAACGCTTATGGATCACTACCGCTGAATCATGTACTGGTGGTGGAGTGAGTTATTCGCTTACCGATACCCCAGGCAGCTCAGCATATATTGACCGTGCATTTGTCACTTATAGCAATAACGCAAAGCATGAATTACTCAATGTGAAGCATGATACCCTAGAGGAATTTGGCGCGGTGAGCGAACAAACAGTCATTGAGATGGCAGCAGGCGCTTGTAAGGCTGCAAATGCTGATATTGGCATTGCTATTTCAGGGATTGCAGGACCCGGTGGTGCTACTGAGGGCAAACCGGTAGGGCTCGTGTGGTTTGGACTGCAAATTAATGGTAAACACTGGACGTTTGAACAAGTATTTAATGGTAACAGGGCGCAAGTTAGGCTGCAAGCTATTGTATTTTCTTTAAAAATCATAATAGAGAAGATAAAATAATAAAATTAGCTTGATACTGTGATTTCATACAGTATACTTGTCTGCATTAGCTGGATTTGGAGAAGAAAATGAACGATAACAAACAAAAAGCGTTGGACGCAGCTTTATCACAAATTGAACGTCAATTTGGTAAAGGCTCAATCATGAAATTGGGTGACAATAAAGCGTTAAACATTGACGCTGTATCAACAGGCTCGCTAGGTATTGATATTGCCTTAGGCATAGGCGGCTTGCCGATGGGGCGTATTGTTGAAGTATATGGCCCAGAGTCATCAGGTAAAACAACGCTAACATTGCAAGTTATCGCTGAAGCTCAAAAAGAAGGTAAAACCTGTGCCTTTGTTGATGCTGAGCATGCTCTTGATCCAATTTATGCACAAAAACTAGGTGTTAACATTGATGAGTTACTGGTATCTCAACCAGATACAGGTGAGCAAGCACTGGAAATTTGTGACATGTTAGTGCGTTCAAGCGCGGTTGATGTAGTGATTGTCGATTCGGTTGCAGCATTGACACCAAAAGCTGAGATTGAAGGCGACATGGGTGATTCACACATGGGTCTACAAGCACGTTTAATGTCACAAGCATTACGTAAGCTTACAGGTAACATTAAGCGTTCAAACACACTATGTATTTTCATTAACCAAATCCGTATGAAAATTGGTGTAATGTTTGGTAACCCTGAAACAACAACTGGTGGTAATGCCCTGAAATTTTACGCCTCTGTACGTATTGATATTCGCCGTATTGGTTCGGTAAAAGAAGGCGATGAAGTTGTTGGTAATGAAACGCGCGTTAAAATTGTGAAAAACAAAGTTGCACCGCCGTTTAAACAAGCTGAATTTATCATTATGTATGGCGAAGGTATTTCTAAGCAGGGCGAGCTGATTGATTTAGGTGTTAAGCACAAAATTGTTGAAAAAGCGGGTGCTTGGTACAGCTACAATGGCAACAAAGTTGGCCAAGGTAAGTCTAATTCGATTAAGTTCCTTAAAGAAAACCCTGAGATTGCAGATGAAATTGAAGGTAAATTGCGTGAGATGCTATTGCTAAAAGCAACGGTTGAGCCAGAAGATGGCGAAGACGTATTAGGTGATGAAGGCGACCTTTAAGCCAATTAGTTTTAAAGCTTGATTTGACCCGAGCTTAAAAAAAGCGCTAACCATTTAGGTTAGCGCTTTTTTATTGTTTGCTAATAAATAGTCTTAAGCTCTGCTCAAGAGAGCCCAGTGCTTAGGTTTACAGCTGCCAGTTAACTGACAATGAGTAGTTACGGGGTGCCCCGTAGTAACCTTGCTCCCAATAAAGGCTGTTTATGTACTTTTCATCAGTACTGTTATTAACATTAAAGGTAACACCGACGTTTTGAGTAATTTCGTAGGTGGCCATTAAATCTAATAAGCCATAAGCATCTTGTTTTGTAGTTGCCAATGCGTTGCCTGCTGGATCTTTTACTTGCACACGGCTAATAGAATCTTGCCAGCGGTAATTAGCACCTAAGGTTAAACCATCAATAAATGGCACTTGATAAGTGGCTGCCATTTTTAATTGGTTTTCTGGGGTGTAATCTTTAACGAGTTCATCACCATCAATACTTAAATTGCTAAAGCTGATGCTGGCACTTAAATCATCAGTTAAGCGACCGCTTAATTCAATTTCGAAACCATCACTGTTAATACCATCTGCAGCGTAATAACGCGTATCGCTTGGAAGGGAGCCCGGAAGTGCAACAGCAAGTCCATCTTGCTTAGCATCAAAATAGGCCAGTGTTACAAATACTTGCTCATCTAAAAGTTGTGCTTTTAAACCAACTTCAGCACTTTTACCAATAACCGGAGCCAGTTGTTCAGCGTTAATGTCTAACTCTTTTTGTGGCACAAACGTTTCGGTGTAGCTAGCATACGCTGATAACGACTCAGTAAAATCGTACACCGTACCAATGTAAGGAATAACCTCTGAGTCATCGCGGGTTTGCACTACACTATAAGCAGTACCTTTAGTTTCCCAATCGGTATAGCGTACGCCTGCCAAAATGCTTAATGGCTCTGCTAGTTTAATACGAGTTGAAATATAGGCAGATCTTTGTGTATTTTGTACATCACTGCCGTTAGGCGAATCAACCAGTGTTGCCTCAGGGATAACACCATCCCAAGTCGCTAAATCAGGCATCGCAGGGAAACCATTTCCTGTGCTGAAGTCATAAAGCGATTGGTCATTAAAGTCCATGTTTGCTTGGCTAATACCGAATGATAAGTCGTGCTCTAGTGAAAATAACTCAAATTTACCGCTGGCATATAAGTCAAACAAATCTTGGGTGTCTTTGTAATCATAACGACTCGCATAGCCGGTTAAACCTAAACCAGTTTCTTTATCTGGGGTACCATACACATAAAATAATTCAGAATTTTGTTCATTCTTTATGTGGGCATAACGGGCTTTAGCGACCCAGGTAGCCGATAAATTTTGCTCAAGAGTTACATAGATACGTTCAGCGCTATTATCCCAATACGACCAATCTGCAGCTGTACTAGTTGACTCATCATAGTTAGTGGGGGAGCCATCTGTGTAATTAAGCGGTAGCGCGCCCCATAGAGGGCTGTCGGCATCTTTTTGTTGGTTTACGTAGTTAATGTTCAGAAGTGTATCGTCGGTTAGCTTTCCTTCATAGGCAAGGTAGGCAATGGTTTTATCGGTTTCGTAGCGGTCTAGATATGACTCTTTATCTTGCTTAGTAAATACAGCACGGACAGCATGCTCGTCGTTAATCGGTGTGGAAACATCAATATCTACACGTTTGTTATTCCACGAACCATAAGAAGCCGATGCATGAACTTGTGTTGTGTAGGTTGGCTTTTTTAGCACCATATTAACAGTCGCTGATGGGTTACCTGCACCGGTCATCATGCCATTGGCACCACGTACAATTTCAACACGGTCGTAAATTGCAGTATCAAGTGTCCCTTGAATTGAACCAGAGGTTTGCGGTGTGCCTAAGCCATCGATTAAAAAGTTAGTTATTTCAAAACCACGGGCTTTAAAGTATGTACGATCGGTTTCTATTTGTTCTACTGTTACGCCTGGTGTGCTCTCTAGTACCGCATTAATATCATCAAGCGAAAAGTCATCCATTAACGCGCGTGAAACAACAGAAATTGATTGCGGAGTTTCTTTAATGGTTAAACCTAGCTTAGTCGCAGACTGTGCTTCTTCGGTAATATAGTTTTTATGATGTTGCCCATAAACAGCAATTTTTTCTAAAGGCAGGTTGTCTTGCGTGTCGTTTGCAACAGCATGCCCAGATAAAACCAGTGAAGTAAGTAGACTCAGTTTAAATGCAGAGTTTTTATGTTTGTACAGCATCATGTTTCCCATAAGATTAAATGTGGGTGGTAATTTAATCTAAATGAGAGTGATTTGCAATTTCGTTTGCTGGGTATTTTACACGTCTTTAATATTTTTTAAGTAAAGCGCATGGATTTGGTTAACTTGAGCTCTGGTTAAAAACAAAAAAAGCGGCCGAAGCCGCTCAGGAAGTAAATCAGTATTTTAATTGGTTAGGAAATTAAAACGCATACTTTACAGAAAATTGTAAACGATCTAGATCGCCATCTACGCCACTTTCAAGCTCGCGTTCTGCATGTTTAAATTCAGCGCCAAAGGTTAGACGTTTAACCGGTGAGTATAAAATATTTGCGCTGTAGCTTTGGCTTGATTCTGTAGGGTCGCCATACATTGCAAGTAGGTTTTCATCATTATCAGCAGACAAGAACGAATATAAGAAAGTAGAGCGCCACTGGCTGTTCCACTTATGTTGATACGCAATAAAACCAGATGTTGAATCAATCGCATCTAGGTCATCACCATTAAGAACCGCACCACGTGCTACGTTTAGACCCACATAACGACCTAGTCCTTTACCTTGGGTAAGCATAAATTTTAGATTGTCTTCACCAAGCTTCACCATACCCGATGCACTAACACCAAATGAGGTTTCATCGGCATCAACACCACCTACTTTGTAGGTCAGTTGACGAGCAAGGGCTGTTACTACAAAGTTACCCCAATCAGCATTATGGGTGTAGCGTGCGGTAAAGTCAGGTAATGAGGCATCATCAGTTACGGCCATGCCACCGCCGGCTGTAGTAATTGTGCTTTCTGGGTTCTCTAACGAGAATGACCATGCACCCGTAGTGTATTTAATTTGAGATTGACGAACAAACACCGTGCCTTCTGCAGGACCAACAAAATCAAGTGCTTCTGGTAATGCACCGACGTTTTGAAAGTTTGACCATGTTTGACCAAATAACCAGCCATCATATGAGATAAATGCATGGCGAATGCGCGGAGAGTATGAATTAGACACACGCTCGTTGCCGCCAGGAGCTGACGCTAAAAAGTCTAGCTCTATTTTAGTTTTAACCGTTTTACCGTTATCTAATAAGGTAGCAGTTCCAAAATTAAAACGTGACTCACGAGCGTGCATATCAAATACGGCGTCTGAACTATTATCGTTACCAACGGTTAGTGTACTTGGCACATAAAAATCACGGCCAACACTGGTGCCCGCAGGAGCGCCTGCTGAGTAGTCACTCCACATTGCGTCGAGTTTAATGTATCCACCGTAGGTAAATTCTGTATCACCTATTTTTGCAGCATAAGCTGTGCTAGAAAGTGCATATAGTACAGCACTAGCTGCCAGTGTTTTAATTGGAGTAAATTTCATTGTTGCGTCCTTTTATAGGCTACTTGTTGTATGTTGTTTGCTTATGATATGTATTAATGTGTGTTACTTATATAGTACTAACAGATTGAATTTAATTATCTTTAATCTAATTTGTTAGTAAATACGAATTATTAATAAACAATCAAAGTTTTTAAATATTCAAGCTACTGTTGTATATGTACACAATTTACTCAATCAACTATTAGTCTATTAGACTAAGGTTTAATAATTATTGAGTGTTCATATACTTTTATTTAATAGTATGTTTTTTATGTAAATAGGGTGTAGCCATGAGGATTATAGATAAGATAATCGTTGTTTGAACTCAGATACAACTAATGTCTAATATTTAATAGTGCACTGCTGAGTAATCCTTGATGAAAAGCCTAAGGCAAGTAATATAAATTGGAGACTAATATGTCACAAAGTATCTATCCAGTTCCTGCGCACATTAAAAACGCAGCGCTCGTCGATAATGAAAAATATAATACGATGTATAAACAGTCTATTGAGGACCCTGAAGGGTTTTGGGCTGAGCACGGTAAGCGTCTTGACTGGTTTACTCCATATTCAAAAGTAAAAAACACTTCATTTGATAAAGGCCATATCAATATCAAATGGTATGAAGATGGCTACCTTAATGCCTCATATAACTGTATTGATCGTCACTTAAAAACAAAAGCAGATAAAGTAGCGTTAATTTGGGAAGGCGATGATCCTTCGCAAAGCGAAAATATTACCTACCAACAACTACATGATGAAGTTGCTAAATTTGCCAATGGTTTAAAAAAGTTGGGTGTGAAAAAAGGTGACCGTGTAGCCATTTATATGCCAATGAGCCCACAAGCTATATACGCAATGCAAGCTTGTGCCCGTATAGGTGCTATTCATTCAGTTATATTCGGTGGCTTTTCACCGTCAGCTATTGCGGATCGTATTAACGACTCGGGCGCTAAAGTGGTGATCACGTCAGATGAAGGCCGACGTGCAGGTAACTGTGTTCCGCTCAAAGCCAATGTAGATGAAGCCGTATTACAAGATTCAGTCACCACTGTTGAACATGTAGTGGTACATAAACTAACGTCAGGCGATGTTGATTGGCACGACCATGATATTTGGTGGCATGACTTAGTTGCAGATCAAGCGCCAGAGTGCGAACCTGAACACATGAATGCTGAAGACCCGCTGTTTATTCTGTATACCTCGGGTTCTACGGGTCAGCCTAAAGGTGTGGTTCATACCACCGGTGGCTATTTAGTCTATTCATCTATGACCCACGAATACATTTTTGATTTAAAAGACGATGATATTTTTTGGTGTAGTGCTGATGTTGGCTGGATCACAGGTCACAGTTATATTGCTTACGGGCCGCTCGTTAATGGGTGTACGCAAGTCGTATTTGAAGGCGTACCGACTTACCCAACAGCAGGTCGTATGGGTGAAGTGGTTGATAAACATAACGTGACAATTTTATACACAGCACCTACTGCCATTCGTGCATTGATGGCCAAAGGCGAAGAGCCGATTGCCAGCTCACATCGCGACAGCTTGCGCATTTTAGGTTCTGTGGGTGAGCCAATCAATCCAGAAGCATGGACCTGGTACTATGAAAAAATTGGTAAATCTAATTGTCCAATTGTAGATACTTGGTGGCAAACTGAAACCGGTGGCATCATGATTGCGCCATTACCAGGTGCAACCGATATGAAACCTGGCTCTGCAACTCGTCCATTCTTTGGTATTGCACCGGCGTTATTTGATGCTGAAGGCAATACATTAGAAGGTGCGGTTGACGGTAACCTTGTGATTTTAGATAGCTGGCCTTCACAAGCACGAACTGTGTATGGCGACCATGAGCGCTTTGAACAAACCTACTTTAGCGCTTATCCTGGTGTGTACTTTACTGGTGACGGTTGTCGTCGCGATGAAGACGGTGATTATTGGATCACAGGACGCGTTGATGACGTACTTAATGTGTCTGGGCACCGTTTAGGTACTGCTGAAATTGAAAGCGCATTAGTTGCTCATGAAGCTGTAGCTGAAGCGGCAGTGGTAGGTTACCCACATGATATTAAAGGCCAAGGTATTTACGTTTACATAACTCCTAATGAAGGCGTTACTGTGAGTGATGAGCTGACCAAAGAGATCCGTAATTGGGTACGTAAAGAGCTAAGCCCAATAGCATCACCCGATATGATTCAATGGTCGCCAGGTTTACCAAAAACACGTTCTGGCAAAATTATGCGTCGTATTTTACGTAAAATCGCGGCAAATGAGTACCAACAGCTTGGTGATACCTCAACACTTGCTGATCCGTCAGTGGTTGATGAGCTAGTAGAAAATCGATTAAATCGTTAATTTCACGTTAAAAGCTTGATTAGAAGTTGATTCTAAACGTAGTATATCGGCTGTTGTCTATTGGACAGCAGCCGAATTTTTGGGAGTGAACAATGAGTCAGTTTTTAATAGCGGACGATCATCCGTTATTTCGTGAAGCACTAAAGGGCGCTTTGAGTGCAAAGTTTGCGGGTTTGGAAGTATTTGAATCAGCGGATTTTGATAGCACATTGCAGGTGTTAAGCGAACAAGAAGATCTTGATATATTACTACTAGATTTACACATGCCAGGTAACGGTGACTTATACGGCTTGATCCGTATACGTGAAGATTACCCAAGCTTACCTATTGCGGTGGTTTCGGGTAGTGAAGATGTAAATATTGTTTCGAAAGTTATGGGTTATGGGGCAATGGGGTTTATTCCTAAGTCTTCATCATCTGACGATATTGCCAACGCAATTAACCAAATACTTGAAGGCGATACTTGGCTGCCAACCGAGCTAAAAAGTAAAGTGGCTGAAATCGAAGGCGCAGATAGAGAAATTGCCGCACAAGTGGCATCACTTACTCCACAGCAATACCGCGTTTTACAATATTTGCACGAAGGTTTACTGAATAAACAAATTGCGTACGAGCTTCACATTTCAGAAGCCACAGTCAAAGCACACATTACTGCCATATTTAGAAAACTCGGTGTTTATAACCGAACTCAAGCTGTTTTAATTGCTGCAAAACTACAACTAGAACCCATAGAGCAAGCCTAAGCAGACTAAATAAGAGGCGAGAGCCTCTTTTTTGCAATCCCATTACAACAAACCAATTAGTTAATTACCATGACATAACAAGTCATTCATCTTTATTACATGACCTGCTCAGAAAATAATGCTAGGTTACGGGCATTTTGTAATTAAGAGAGCATGGTATGTCAGACTCAATAGACTCACCACACACATCCCAAGATGAAAATCAGGTCGCAAAGGGCGGCTGGTTCAATCGATTTTTAGCCACAGTAGAATTTTTAGGGAACATGCTTCCCCATCCAATTACCTTATTCGCGCTGTTTTGTATTGCCGTTATTTTATTTAGTGGCGTTGCCGATTGGTTTGGACTAAGTGCCATCGATCCTCGTCCTGAGGGCTCTGCTGGGCGCGATCCAGATGGTGTAATTGAAGTGGTTAGCTTACTCAGTGCTGAGGGCTTACAGCGTATTGTAACGGGCTTGGTGACTAACTTTACCAGCTTTGCTCCATTAGGTACGGTGTTAGTGGCGCTATTAGGTGTGAGTGTTGCCGAGCATTCAGGGTTATTGTCTGCGGCAATGCGTGGCATGGTTATGGGTGCATCTAAACGCTTAGTAACCTTTATGGTGGTCTTCGCTGCTATTTTATCAAACACAGCGTCTGAGCTGGGTTATGTAGTATTGATCCCCCTAGCGGCAATGATATTTCATAGCTTAGGTCGTCATCCGCTTGCAGGTCTTGCTGCAGCGTTTGCTGGTGTATCGGGCGGCTATAGCGCTAATTTATTACTTGGCACTATCGATCCGTTATTAGCGGGTATTACTACGCCTGCAGCACAAATGATTGACCCAACTTACCAAGTTGGCGCTGAAGCAAACTGGTATTTTATGATGATTTCGGTGTTGCTAATTGCTGTTTTAGGCACACTTGTTACTGAGAAAATTGTTGAGCCACGTTTAGGTAAATATAATCCAGATGAAGCCAGTGAAGATTTAGCTCAAAATAATATTGCGGGTTTAACTGACAAAGAAAAATCAGGTTTAAAATGGGCTGGGGTTTCATTACTTCTGGTTTCATTGTTACTTGCTTGGACTATTGTTCCTGCCGACGGTATTTTACGTAATCCTGAAACGGGGTTGGTTGCTCACTCTCCGTTTTTAAAAGGGATTGTGGTGTTTATTTTTGTCACCTTTGGTATTCCAGGTTTTGTGTATGGTCGCGTGGTTGGTACCATGAAAAATGATAAAGACGTGATCAATGCCATGAGCAAAAGTATGAGCTCTATGGGCATGTACATTGTATTAGTGTTTTTTGCTGCACAGTTTGTGGCATTTTTTAAATGGACTAACTTAGGTACGATTTTAGCGATTAATGGTGCCGCATTACTACAAGCACTTAGCTTAACTGGACCGGAAGTATTTGTACTGTTTATTTTAATGTGTGCGTTAGTTAACTTAACTTTAGGCTCATCGTCAGCGCAGTGGGCAGTAACAGCACCTATATTTGTTCCTATGCTGATGCTTATAGGTTATGCCCCCGAGACAATTCAAGCGGCTTACCGTATTGGTGATTCAGTAACTAACTTAATTACTCCGATGATGAGTTACTTTGGTTTAATCCTCGCGGTTGCCACTAAATACAAAAAAGACATGGGAATAGGTACTTTGGTAGCCACTATGTTGCCATACAGCTTAATTTTCTTTGTTGGCTGGGTGGTACTGTTTTATTTATGGGTATTTGTTTTAGGTATGCCAGTAGGCCCTGGGGCACCAACGTATTACACACCCTAATTAGGTAAGGTTTAATATTTACTTATAAAAAATGCCAGCTTAGTAGCTGGCATTTTTAATTTTGATATAAAGCTAATTATGAAAATACCACGGTTTTATTGCCATTAATAAACAGCTTATGTTCTGATGCTAGTTGCAGTGCTTTACAAAACACCGTTTTTTCCACATCTTTACCCATTTTAGCCATCATCTCAGCTGTATTCGCATGAGTCACACTCGATACGTCTTGTAAAATAATAGGGCCTTCGTCTAGCTCATTATTAACAAAGTGAGCCGTGGCACCAATAATTTTCACACCACGTTCAAACGCCTGATGATATGGTTTTGCACCAATAAAAGCAGGTAAAAATGAGTGATGAATATTAATGATTTTACCCTCAAAACGACCTACAAATTCAGGGCTTAAAATACGCATATATTTAGCTAGGCCAATAATGTCTGGGTTATAGCTGGCAATTAAGTCACCGACTTTTTCGTCGTGCTCACTGCGCGTAAGTCCTTCATGAGAAACCACATGAAAAGGAATATCAAACCCTTTCACTAGAGGCTCTAAAGTAGGGTAATTGGCGATAACGGCTAGTATCTCGATGTTTAGGGCTTGTTCAAATTGCTTAAGTAACATGCCGCCCAAACAATGAGCTTCTTTTGTAGCTAATAGTACCACTTTGGTTTTTTCTTCGCCGTGCAGTGCCACTTTTGCGCCAGCAGGTAATACATCGCGCAGTTGTGACAAAAACTCAGTATGTGGTTCGCCTGTAAGCTCTGTGCGCATAAAAAAGCGCTGCGCATCTTTATCTACAAATTCGTTATTACGAATAATATTTAAATTATGCTCATTACACAGTCCGGTAATTTTGGCGATTAAACCTATATCGTCTGCGCATTGGGTGGTTAGTATATAACTCATTTTCCTCATTCTTACCCAGTAGTTAGTTGCTTCATTATTTGTGTTTTAACTCAGAAAGCAAGGCCTTTGTGTGATGCCCAATATTTAATTTTCATTAAAGCTAAAATAGTGTTACTGAGGTTAGTTAAGATTTAATCGTAAGGTAATAAGCTGTGCACTAGTAAGAATTTATAGCATGAGAAAAATTAGTTATTTATTACTGCTTTTATACTATCGTCTAGTTATAAAGTTGATTTTAGTATGTTTTACTAACATACGAGTGTATTAAATTGCGCAACAACCCTGTTTGTGCTTAATTTATATACAAGTGTAGCGCTGTTGTCAGTAATACAAACAATGGAAACGTAGTTGCTAAGTGGCTGCAAAATAAAAAGCTTGATAGCTTATAATGTTAATTGGAGAAATAATGGGTAATTTAAGCTTAAAAACCAAATTGCTACTGCTGGCTGTTTTACCTTTGATTGTATTACTAATCAGTTTTATGGCAGGTTCTTATTATTTAGAGATGCAAAATCAACAGCAAAACTTTAATGAGTTCAAAACTAAATTAATTGCTGATAAACAAACTCTATTAAGAACAGAAATAGAAATCGGCTCTAAAGTAGTGCAATACCAATTAGCGCAAGGAAATGAACAAGACGCTAAAGATGCGTTGCGAGATTTAACCTTTGGTGAAGATGGTTACTACTTTATTTATGATACCGATGGTATTAGTGTTTTTCATGCATTACTGGGTGATGCGATAGAAGGGCAAAGTAAAATAGGCATGACCGACCCTAACGGTAAAAAAATAGTGGTTGGCTTACTTGAGCAAGCGCGTAAAGGCG
The DNA here is from genome assembly GCF_004328665.1 of Pseudoalteromonas sp. DL-6. Taxonomy (NCBI): domain Bacteria; kingdom Pseudomonadati; phylum Pseudomonadota; class Gammaproteobacteria; order Alteromonadales; family Pseudoalteromonadaceae; genus Pseudoalteromonas; species Pseudoalteromonas sp. DL-6. The sequence goes on along the minus strand of NZ_CP019770.1, from coordinate 2,432,387 downwards.
GTGGCTCGTTTACTTATCATTTTCAAAAGCCCAATACTAGCGGCTTAGTCGAAAAAATTGGTTATGCAGCCATGATCCCAGGTACTAATTGGATGATAGGCACTGGCACATATATGGATGATATTGAAGCCGAACTGGTAAAATATCAAACAACCATGGAGCGCCATTTAAGCGAAAAAATGACCACTTTGGTTTTAATCTCACTTCTACTGCTTGGTTTAGCAGCAGCCGGTGCGTTGTACGCTTCTAATAATATGCTAAAACCAATTAAACGTATGGTGCAAAGCTTAGACGATATTGCCAAAGGGGAGGGGGATTTAACCCGACGTTTAGAAATAGATACTCATGATGAAATTGGTCAGTTAGGTGAATCTTTCAATGTATTTGTGAGTAAGCTACACAGTATTATTGCCGGAGTGGTTGATGTAACAAGTGACGTTAAAACGGCTTCTTCAGACATTAATACGCAAACATTACTAATTGAAGATAAATTATTAAAGCATAACCATGAAACCGATTTAGTGGCAACAGCGATTACCGAAATGTCAGCAACCTCGCATGAGGTAGCGCAAAATACCACGCAAGTTGCGGTATCAACGCAGGCAGCGACAAAAGAAGTGGCCAACGCGCAAGATTGTGTAGATGTTTCACTGAGCGAAGTATCAAACTTAATGAGCGAAATTAATCAAGCCGCGGAGCAGGTTAACTCGTTGAGTGAGCAATCTAAAAAAATTAATAGCGTATTAAGTGTAATTGGTGGCATTGCTGAACAAACAAACTTACTGGCATTAAATGCGGCTATTGAAGCGGCACGCGCAGGTGAGCAAGGACGTGGGTTTGCGGTGGTGGCTGATGAAGTAAGAAGCCTGGCGAGTAGAACCCAAGACAGCACATTAGAAATTAACGAAATGCTAAGCGAGTTACATAATTTAGTAACGGCAGCGGTTGATGCAATGCATGCGAGTCAACAAAGCTGTAACCGCTCAGTTGAGTCTTCACGGGCTATATCTGAAAGCTTAGGTGCGGTAACTACGTCCGTGACCACCATTAATGATATGAGTACACAAATTGCCACAGCGGCAACAGAGCAAAGCAGCGTGACAGAAGAAATTAACCGTAACGTGTATGCTATTCAAGAAATTGTTAATGAATTAACGCAGTCGAGTAAAACCACTTCTTCAGTTAGTAAGCACTTAGCGGGACGCGGTGAGAACTTGGGTGACCTAGTGGGGCAATTTAAAATATAAATAGCTTGAGTTATTAATTTTTTATCAAGCCGTAACGTGTTTAGTTACGGCTTTTTTTGGCTTTATTTTTAGCTAAAGCGCGATAGTTAATAGCACGCTACAACCATAAATATTTAACAACACAGCGATTTTTTAATATTTTTATGCGTGTCTAATGTACACTATTAGCTATTCTCATTAATAAGTGCTTACTTATTACAGTAAATTTATAGTGAAAGACTATTTTAGGGTTTTTAAATGATAGAGTATCCGGTTGATCAGTTACCACAACTCATAAACGACTTATTGCAGTGTGATACCACTGAGCGCAAAAATAAATTACTTATTGATGCTCAGCAAACCTTATCAACGGAACACTTATCCTTATTATTTGAAGCTATTCCTAAAGAGCAGCGCCTTGAAATTTGGCATTTACTAGATGAAGACACGCAACACGAAATTTTCGTTAATTTAAGTGAAGATAGCTGTTTATGGTTACTGCAAACCCTAGATGACAGTGACGGTTTTAAATTATTAGACGAAGTTAACGTTGAAGAGCTGCTTGAATTAGAAGAAGTGATCCCGCAGCGCTTTATTGATTATGCAAAAAAGCAGCTTGATGAAGCACAAACCAAACAATATGAGCTGGCGCAACAATATACGCCTGAGCAACTAGGTCACTGGATTGGCTTTGACTTTTTAAAGGTGTCAGACAAACTCACAGCCGGCGGCGCTAAAAAGTTACTCCACAAAGGGTTACCGCAGTACAGCGAAGTGATTTATTTAGTGAGCCGCAAAGGCAGCTTAATAGGCGAAGTGGCAGTTAATGACCTGATAAAAGCGCATGATAACGAGAGTTTAATGACCTTAGCTAATCATGACTTTACCTCATTGCATGCAGACCATGATTTATATGAAGCCGCTGAAGTGGTTATTCATAGTGAACAAATGGCCATGCCCGTGGTTAATGCCGATAACAAACTAATAGGGCGATTAACTATTGCATCAGCTTATGAATTACGTCAAGAAATCGCTGACGAAGCCACAGCAAAGGCTGGTGGTTTACGAGAAGACGAAGACCTATTTGCTAGTGTTCGCAAAAGTGCTAAAAACCGAGGTATTTGGCTAGGTATCAACTTAGCGACGGCATTTTTAGCCTCGTGGTTTATTGGTTTATTTGGCGCCACCATAGAACAAGTGGTTGCTTTAGCTGTATTGATGCCGATTGTCGCTTCAATGGGGGGTATTGCCGGAAGCCAAACCTTAACGGTTATAGTGCGTGGTCTTGCGCTTGGTCAGGTTACCGACTCCAACCGTAAGGCACTGCTTAAAAAAGAGCTGCGTGTGGGCGCGGTAAATGGCTTGGTATGGGCTTTAGTGATTGGCTTGCTAACTTTCCTATGGTTTAACGATATTATGCTTAGTATAACCATTACTGTGGCAATACTGCTGAATTTAGTGGCTGCATCATTGGCGGGCGTAGTGATCCCGTCTATTTTAGATAAAATGAAAATTGACCCTGCATTATCAGGCTCAGTTATTTTAACCACAGTCACTGATATTGTCGGCTTTGTAACCTTTTTAGGATTAGGTAGTTTGTTACTACTGTGAAGCTGTCTCAGTTCAGCGCTAATTCCTATTTATTAGCGCTTGTTTTGGGCATAATGCTACTAATTCGTTAAATGATAGAGCTTATTCTATTGCGTCCTTCTTTTTTAGCTCGGTATAGTGCTGTATCGGTTGCACATAAAAGCGCTTCATATGTCCTATATTGATTATGATGCTCACAGGCTATACCTTGGCTTATGGTAATTTTAACCTCTGGTGGTAAGCCAATATCTGTGAAGGTCATCTTATTAACGAGTTGCTCGATTTGTTTTGCAACAATGGTTGCACTTTTAATATCGCAACGGGGCAAAACTATTGCAAACTCTTCACCGCCATACCTAGCCGCTAAACATTCTCTTGAGGGTACACACTGTAAAATTAGCTTTGCAATTTTTTGTAGGCATTTATCGCCTTTAATATGCCCATAGGTGTCGTTGAATTTTTTAAAGTGGTCAACATCAATCAATATGCTGGTTAGAGGTTGTTGGCTTTGAATACTCTCTTGCCAATATTTTTTTAATGACTCATCTAAAGCTAAACGGTTAGCAAGCCCAGTTAAATGATCGGTTGAGGCCTGTACTTTTAAACGGTTGTACATGGCTTTATGGGTACTAAGATCGTGAAGTATACACACATAAAGCTTTTGCGCCGATGCGATACTTTTAGGCATGCTTGAGATTGATAGGTCGGCTTCAATCACATCGCCATTGGCTTTATTAATTGTTACTTCATTAGGGCCATAGCTTAGCGCTGTATCTTTAATGCTAATCCAATTCGATAGGGTTTGCTTATACTTTTCAAGGTCGGCATCGTTTAAAAATGTTAATAAATTATCACCAATCAATGACTGCTGTGAGTGACCAAACAATTGCGCAGCTTTTGGATTAACAAACTCAAAATCACCTTGTTCATTAATTACAAATATTCCTTCAGCAGTGCCATTAAACAATTCAATTAAAGCACTAAATTGAGCATTTAAAAAAGGGCTCGATGAAGCACAATCGAAGGAGAGCGCTTTATCATTTTTAATTGCTGCAGTTTCTTTGTTATTAATTTGTTTAGACACGTTTTAGCCTTAGCATGGTACAGACGTTTTTGATGTCTACAAATTTACTTAAAAAAGTGCAATTAAACCTTTCGGTAATCTTCTGTTTTTAACTTGCTGATATTTAATGATAAAAAGCATGTTTGCACAGGTTTTAAGTAACCTATGCAAGGTGAAAATTAGTTACTCAGCAATTGAAAGTTGAGGTTTTTATTATAAATTAGTAATAAAGGATAGTTATTAATGATGCTGCTTGGTATGTGTAAACGTTAAAGTGTTTGGCTTATAAAATTGCAAAGGAATAAATCAGCTCTGTGCAATTTAAAAATTAATAATTAATCGTTGTTAATTAATTTTCACCTCTATTTTCAACTTGCGGATCAGTGCTTTCATAGGCTGTGCCGTTGCACTCAACATTAAATATCAAACAGGCAGTACCTGGGTTTTCATCGGTATCGATAATAGTAATTTTGCGGCCATTATCGCTTACTTTAAAGCTGAAGTTTTGGGCGCAAGGCGTTTCTTTATCGATATCAGTAATAGTCGCGCCAGTAAATAAAAATCCATTTTCAATTGTGGTTTCATCTAAACTATAAATGCCCGCAGTCTCGGTTCTTACAACTCCGCCGCCAGTCACTTCTTTACCATCTATAGAATATGTAAAGTTAGCTTCGTCGTCACTGCCTAGTACAATGTTAACTGTAAAGTGAATTAGTTCTTGAGTGTTATTCATATTATTTCCTTTTTTATTCATAGTCATAGATTAAAATTAGTAATGCCTAGTTTTACTAGGTTTGCTTTTATTTTGGGGATTTCGTCAGCTCGATTTAAGCAAGTGTACACCTGTACCAGCGGGTATGTGATACGAACACTTTGATCTTTTTCTGCTGTTTTAATAATGGCTTGAAGCGCATTTAAGCAAAACTGTTCTCGCTGCTTGCTGGTTGTACTTAACTTAGCTTTAAGTAAATTAACCCGTATCGGTATTATGTTATCGCCAATTTTCATTTGATTAGCTATGTACTCTTGATAGTTTGTATCAATCTCCAGCGCAATTAATAACTCCTGTGCTTTGTGCTGTGACAGCCTATCAATAAAATAGTGTATAAGGCTTACTTGTGTATTTATAATAAATTTATTGTCGAAGTATTGATTTTTGACAAATTTAATAATTTCATTTACTTGTTCATTAATATTTTTATCGGCTGAAAGCATCAATTGGTAGGCTAAAAAGCGATAGTATGAATCTTGAAAGTACTTACTTTTTGGATCCTGCAATATAGCGTTATTAATTGTATTAGTGGCTTGCTGTGCTTTTTCGTAGGCAGGTTGTCTATTGGGTAAATAACTTAAAAGATAGCTTTGCTGAATATAAGTATAAGCTAAACTGCTTGATAAACTTGCATCATCGGGATAATTCAATAGCATATTTGACAATTCACTTGAGGCATTTACATACATGGTTAGCGCGGCATTAAAATCACCGAGCCCTTCTTCGGTTTTAGCAAGCCAGCTGATGGTATCTGCTTTATCGCGCAATAAGTTTTTATTATTGGGTTTAAGCTTAAGCGCTTTGTTTTTAAGGGCCAGCGATTTTGTAAAGCTTTGTTTCGCTGCGCTGTAGTCAAATTTCTCTGTGTATAAAGAACCCAGCGAATTATGCGAATACGATAGCTCCATAATCGAGTTAAAATCATTCGGTGCTAATGAATACATTTTCTCACTGTAGGCATGATATTTTTTAAATAATGGCTCAGTGGCTGCGTAATCGCTTTTATCATAATGAAGCTGACCGAGCCAAAAAGCATTGGCACCGGCAAGCGTGAGTAACTCTAAGTTGTTTGGTTGGATTTTTAATAATGCTTCAAGGCGAGTGCGGGCGTTTTCAAAGGCGGTGAAGGCCTCAATGGTTTTACCGCGAGAATAGGCCACTTCACCCATGGCTTCCAGAGTTTGCGCGTACTGAAAGCGACTTTTAAATTCGGCTTGTTGATTACTAAAGTTAAATAGTGAGCTTGGCTCCTCGACTTGATTGGTAAAATACTCAAGTGCTTTATTACTAATGCCATCAAGTAAGTCCATACGCTTTACGCTGCGTAACTTGTCGGCAAAATCACCAACCATAAACCCTAGTAAGCTTTCGGCTTCTTGGCGTTTTTGCTGTGCAAGTTGCTGCGCTTGAAAGCTGGTAACACTCATAAATAGGGCAACACAGGTGAGTAAACAAAGTAGAGCGACTGTGCCGCGTTTTATGGTTGTTTTTGTTTTACTGTGTTTAAGAGAACTGGTTATAAGCGCGCGTTCGTCATCGTCTAGTTCGAATATGTTGTCGTTTAATAAGGTAACGGCTTCTTGCAGCGGTTTACCCGGTGCTAACAAGTAGGCGTTACTTTTGTGCTCATTAAGCCATTGTTGCGTGTGGTGGTGTAAGCGGCTTTTTATAGCAAGGGCATCTTTATGGTCATTAATCCACTGTTTGGCACGTGGCCATTGGCGTAATAATGCCTCGTGGGCAAGGCTAAAGTAAGCTTCTTGGTTTTGTAAATGCGATACAAATAAGCGGCTATCGACCATGGCTTGAACCAGCTCTTTTTGACTGGTTTTGGTTAACGCTTGTAAGCGAGCTGCGCGGCTCGTAATGGTTTTACCATCTGGGTTTAGTGTTACTAATTGCGATAACACGCTTTTTAGTTGCTGTTGTTGCGCCTGAGAAAGCCCTATAAATACTTCTTCGGCTTTTTTGCCAATGGCACCCTCAATACCGCCGAGTTTTTCATACACACTGTGCAATAACTCATTATTATCACTGCGCTGTAAATACAGCTCTTGCAGTGTGTATTGCAGCATGGGCAGTGCATCTGGATTATTAGCGGTATCGGCGCAAAGTATTTCATCCAGCGGGGTTTTAGTGTTTGGGTCGTGTGAAAACGTTAAATTAGCGGTTAACGCTGGCAAGCGAATAATTTGTTGTAGTTCATGGCGATTTGGCGGAGTTAAATCGTAATGCGCGCCATGAGCTTTGCCCACCATAAGGCTTGGCTGCTCAACCACTAAAGGGTAAAAATCGTTTCGACAGGCACTAAATACAATCACCGCTTTAGAGGTCGCTAAACGCTCAATAACAGATAAAAAATGACTTCGGGTGTCGTTACTAAATAGCGGTGAGGAAAGTAGCACTTCTAAGCGGTCTATAAACAAAAACAATTGCGGCGTTTTTGCTGCTGTTTGAGTATTTGCAATTGTATTTTTTAAACAACTAATAACATTATCTATGTCATGTTCTAGCTGCTGCGCCAGCGTTTGTGCGCTTAACCCTGTAAATACTGGAATGTCGTTAATATCCCAATCGAGCATGGCTGAAGCGAGATCTAAATACAGCCTATTTTGAGCTACATCTGCAAAGTCTAGTTGGGTGTACGACATTACTCTAATGCCGTTATAGCCTCGCTCGTCGAGTAGCTTTGGCAATATACCCGCATTAACTAATGATGATTTACCCGTGCCACTAGGGCCAAGGATTAAACAAAATGCGCGCTGTAATTTTATTTGGCTTGATACGCTCTCTAGTAACGTGCTGATGGCGTGATTACGACCAAAAAATAAGTGGGTATCGGTTGGGTTATATGCACTCAAACCTAAAAAAGGAGAGCCGCCTTGCCATGTGTTAACTTGGCTGGGGAGGTCATCAGCCAATGGAAACTCAACCGTTGCAATAACCCTATAACCCCGTTTACGTATGGTTTCTATGTATTGCGGAGCGCTTGCCTTATCACCCAGGGCTTTTCGAAGTTGAGTGATAGTTTTATGCAGAGGATTATCGCCGGTTTCTGTGTTTGCCCAGCAGTGAGTTAATAACGCGTCGCTACTGACAATCTCTGCTTGGTTTTGACACAAGTACAGCAAAACATCCATGGCTTTGGGCTCTAGCTGTTTTTGTTCTTCAGCGCGTTGAAGGGTGTTACTGGCAGGGGTTACTTGCCATTCACCTAGATAAAAAGGCGGTTGCTGCATAATTGGCTCATTTTTATAGTTATTAGTGCACTTAACTTTTTGCGTTAATCACATGAGAAGTGCTAGTTATTTTTATTAAGTGTAACAATGCGTTGTGGAAACGGAATTTCAATATTGGCATCGTTAATTGCTTTATACACGCTGCCATTAATAGCAAGCTTAGTTTCAATAATTTTAGTGGTGGGTACCCAATAGCGATAGCTAATAGTAACGCCGCTATCAGCAAAGCGCTCTATGCCAATTTGTGCATTGGGTTTTTTAGCGACGAGTTCATGCTGTATGAGCACGTTTTCAATTAGGTTGATTGCTGTATCACTGCAGGCACTGTAGGCAATATCTATTTCACCTTTTACTAAAGAGTAGCTAAATGAGTTATGCAGAATTTCGCCAACAATATGTTTGTTGGGAATGGTTATTTCTACTTTTTCTTCATTAATTAATACGGTGTGCCCCAGCTCAATTACTTTTACTTGGCCGCTAACACCTTTTACTTCTATGGTATCGCCGACCACAAATGGCCGTGTAGCAATAATAGCAAGCCCCGCGCCATAATTAGAAAGCATGCCTTGTAACGCTAAGCCTGCACCCAATGAGGCTGCACCTATTGCAGCAACAAATGGGGTCACACTAATACCAATTTTACCCAGCGCAATAATGATCACCATAATGATTAGCAGTACTTTCACTACATTACTGACAAAGTTGGTTAAGGTAATATCGACGTTATGCCGCGTCATTAAATTGGCAACTACTTCGGCGAGCTTTTTCGCCACCCACAGGCCAACCAATAGTATAAAAATAGCGCCGACTATTTGCATACTATAGGTGACTAAATACTCGGTAAGTAGGGCGTAGTATTTTTCAAATTGCTGAATTTCGGAACTGATCATGGTGGGCTCTAGTTTTAGTTAGATTGTTATCAACTTACTATAACAAAGTGCTCACTAAAAATGGATATAATAGTGGTACTATCACCGCAGTTAATAACGCACTCAATGCCATAGCCACTGATGAAAACGCCCCTATTTTTGGGTGCTCGGCAATTGCAGCGGCTGTACCTATAGCGTGACAAGCCGTTCCCATTGCAATGCCTTGTGCCTCAAAGTTAAATATTTTAATTAGTTTTAGTAATAAAAAGCCAAACAAAGCTCCAAGTAAACCAATAAAAATAACCATGGCAGCAGCCAACGAGCTGATCCCCCCAAGTGAATCGGTGACAAGTAATGCAATAGGTGTCGTAACGCTGAGTGCGGCAACTGAGGCGCTGAGTTGCGAGGGGGCAGCAAATAAAATACTTAATACAAAAGCCACCAATGTGGCATTAACAATACCAATACTGCAAGTGACAAAAATGAGTAAAAAGTTTTTTCGAATATGCATAAACTGCTGATATAAGGGCAGGGCTAACGCAACGATTGCAGGCTCGAGTAACCAACTAAGTAATTGGCTATGAGAGGAAAATTTCGCATAAGGCAAATCTAGATTAACTAATAATAAGGCAATTATTGCAATACTTAAAAATACGGGGTTTGTGAGGGATTTTAATATGCTGTGACTCACTCTCACATTGAGCATTTTTAGCCCTAAAAAAAGAGCGATTATAAAAGGGATAGTTAACCACCAAAGACTTGGCGTTATTGCACTGATTTGCTCATTCATTGTTTTCAGTGCCTTTAAAGTGACCAACGATACTGGCTACTAAAATTAAGCTACTCAAGGGCACTATAATCATCACGGTGGTTAAAAATGGCCAATGGGTTTTTATAAGTCCCAAGTGTTCAATAAAGCCAACGCCTGCAGGAATAAAGAAAATAGGCATTACATTTAAAATAGGCGAAGCACATGGGGTAAGTTGTTGCTCTTTAACAATGCCTGATAAAAGCAGTACCAGTAAAATAACCATTGCTAACAGTGGCGCAGGGAAACTGGCATCAATAAAGTGCATAATAAGTTTGCCCGCTGCCAAACAAAGCAAAATGATAGCGCTACTTAAAAAGTATTTCATGGCGATGACTCAATAAAATAGAGGATTATCACTTTAACAAATAACGCAGTTTTGTGCATTGTGCCTTAGTATTACCAGCGTTTGGCGTTTGCAAACTCAATATCAGTTTTACCTTTTGCTTTAGCAATGGCTTTTTTAGTATTGGGGTTGATTAATAAGCGAATTTGGCTCCATGTTTCTTTGGCGAGTATTTTTCGAGCTGGGGCTTTATAGCTTTGTTGAGTTACTCGCTTTATTGCCGCTAATGTGTCAGGTGAACGTGCTTGTAATGTATCAAGCATTTCTTTCGTTGCTTTATCTGTATCGTCGGTTGTTTTTGTTACTAAACCGAGTTCAAAAGCGTGTTGAGCACTAATGGGGTCAGCATGGCTTGCTAGCCAAAGTGCTTGGTCGCGTTTTACTAGTCCTGCAAGCATAACATTAGCGCCCATGTCGGGGCATAACCCCCAGCGCGCTTCCATAATGGCGAGTTTGGCATCGTGATGAACAATCCGGTAATCAGCCCCGAGCGCTATTTGTAGCCCACCACCGAGGCAATTTCCGTTAATTTTAGCAATTACAGGCACACTCAATGATTGCCAACCTAAGACTACTTTTTGTGCTAGGTTTTGATTACCAGGCAGCCATTTAAATAGGAGCTTTATAATGTTGAATGGTGAGGCCATAACCGCATTGATATCGAGTCCTGCACAAAAGTGTTCACCCTCACCGGTTAATACAACCGCACGAATACTGGCGTCTTTTTTTATATTTTTAATCACTTTATTAAGCTCAACAAACATAGCAAAGCTTAAGGCATTTTGTTTTTCTTCGCGATGCAATGTAACCGTAGCGATACCCTGTTTTTTTTCTAATTTTATCATTGTGCACTCCTCTGACCTGTTGCTTGAGCTTATGTTTTTATTGATGTTAAGTAAAGTGGATGAAGATGAATAAAAACAAACTGAATTTTTTTAAGTAAATGGGGTCTGTTATCTTTAACGATTAACTTAATTTTTAAGGGTAACGCCTTACGCTAACTAATCGTTAATCTGTCCATAAGTATTAGGAATAAATAAAAAAGTCAGTATTTAACGTGTTTTTTTTATCAAAACTCCAACAACTTTTGATATTATGATACCCACTTAAAAGCTCAGAGGTTAACCATTCATGTCAGGTCCACGTTTATTTACGGTAGAAGAAGCAACTCATCAAGCTTATGATATTTTTTTAGAGCTGGCTCCCAATAATTTAAGCGATAAAGATGTTGAAGAATTTAACCTGTACCGTGAAGAGCTAGGCTTTATTGAAGAAGATGAGCCTGATGAACAGTGGCAAGACTTTGTTGCCTTAGAAATTGAACCTGAGCATTTTATTCAAGTATTAGTAGGCCTTGAGTTTGATAATGAAGACGTATTATTTGCGAAAATTTTAATTAGCCTTGATAAAGATGCACCTTTTTGTCATATTTTGTGGAAAGAAAGTGAATAACCATTTCTCCGCTTTTTTGTTATTGCCATTTGCAAGAGAACGTATTTTGCGAAACTCCTTTGTATTACTGCTTTTATTATTTAGCTGCTTTAGCTGGGCTGTTGATCCTTTTGAAGATTTTCATCAGTATGGTCAGCTTTCAGATGAAGAGATTCATGAGTTACACAAAGGCGAAGTACTGTATGGCGATACCGAATTTGGTTTTATTTTAAGTAAAGGCAATACCAACTCCACCAGTTTTAAGCTTAAAGGGAATCTTTATCAAGATTTTGAAAACTGGCGAAATCAATTCAAAATAGACTCCCTCTACAAACGTGACGAAAATGAAGAAACAGGTGAGTCTGATGTGACTGCTAATCGCGTGTTTGTATCTGCACAAGGCAACTATAAAGTAGGGGTTAAAAACTCGTCATTCTTTATTTATGGGGATTACGAGGAAGATGAATTTAGTGGCCTTGATTTTAAAAGCACTGTAGCAACTGGTTATGGTGCACGTGTTTATCAAGGGGTTAAAAATAAAGTAGATATAGATATTGGCCCAGGTTTATACCGCTCAGTTGCTGATGATGAGTCAACAGCACTTGAAGACGACAAAGACAAAATGGGCTATTTACTTCGTATTGCAATGCAGTGGGAACGGTTGGTATCTAAGCGCACCCGATTTAATCAGGATATTAGTATAGAGCAGTCATTGTCTGGGCTTAATTCACGGTTAAAGTCAGAAACGGCATTAATTAGCCAAGTGGTTGGCGCGGTATCGCTTAAATTTGCGTATATGTACCGTTATAATTCTAAGCCTGAGGAAGATAAGCTTAAATACGATTCAGAGCTCAGTGCAACCTTAGTGTACAGTTTTTAATTTTTTTAACTTTTTAATTGAGAGTGTTATGTATCAGCATAAGCAGTATGCGGTATTTATATTTGTAGTATTAGCGTGGATCAGTGGTTTTGTTGTACTTGCATGGAACTTAATCGGTGCCGATGCCCCATTAATCGTATTTGCGGGTATTTTAGTGCTGGTGGGTTTTTTGTTCCACGGTTTAACTATTAAAGTTGATGATACCCATGTTAGCTGGGCATTTGGTCCAGGTGTTGCCGGCCAAAAATTAGCATTAGAAGACATAGTGGATGTAAAGGCAGTACAAAACTCATACCGTCATGGTATTGGTATTCGCATTACACATGATGGTTGGATTTATTCGGTATCAGGCTTTAGTGCGGTGCAATTAACGCTTAAAGATGGCACTCAGTATCGCTTAGGCACGAATGACCAAGAGGGGCTAGTTGCTGCGCTTGAAGATAAAATAACCCCAGGCGAAGTACCAGCAGCAGAGCCTCAAGTTAAATTACGTACGCATAATAATATGCTATAAAAAAAGCGCCTCAGGCGCTTTTTTTATTACTGAATTAGGGCTTAGTGCTCGTGACCACAACCGCCTTCGCCATGTACGTGGCCATGCTCAAGCTCTTCGGCTGTTGCATCGCGTACTTCTAAAATTTCTACATCAAAGTTAAGTGTAATACCGGCAAGTGGGTTGTTACCATCAACAATGACTTCTTCATCTTGAATATCGATGATCATTACTGATTGGTCGCCGTCATCGGTGGTTGCACGAAATTGCATGCCCACTTCAATTTCCATACCTTCAAACATTGATTTTGGTACGGCTTGCATTAAGTGATCATGACGCTCACCGTAACCTTCTTCTGGTTCTACTTTTACACTTAGTGTATCGCCAGCTTGCTTGCCTTGCAGCGCATTTTCAAGCCCTGAGATCAGGTAGCCTGTACCAACGATAAAAATTAATGGCTCACCGCCAAATGAGTTATCAATGGTATTTCCGTCATTATCTAAAACAGAGTAATGCATTTTTACCACTTTATTTGCTGCAACGATCATAGTCATTCCTATTATTCATCTTCAAGAGAGTAAGGTAGAGGCAGAATGTTTAGCTCTACCGAAGGGGTGTGTTTTGCACGAAGAGTCTGATCGATATCAGTATCGTTTGGCAACACGACCAAACCAGTTAAAGTCTGTGTTTGTTCATTATAGCTTTGCGCAATAAGTTTACCTGCGCGGCGCCAGTTTTCACCTAATTGAGTTTCAATGTCGGGTGCTTCGAGTAACCCTTCACTTTGCCCAGAAACGATATACATAGCACGTTTGTTTTTGCCTAGGTACTTCATACGTGCAACGGTTTCTTGGCCTGTGTAGCAACCCTTTTTAAAGCTAATGCCGTTAATGGCTTGCAGATTAACCATTTGCGGTACGTACTCATCAATCGCATCGACACTTAATTGCGGTTCACCAGCGAGTATAGACGCTTGTTGCCATAGGGCATCGTTGTCGAGAGTTGACACGTCGTCAGGTAGGCAAAATTGGCTATCAACCATCAATAAAACGCGGTTTGGTGCCAGTTTCAGTGCTTTACCATGGGCGAAGTCACAGGCTGTGGCGTCATCGCTAAAGTGAATATCCAATTGTGTGAGTAAGTCTGTTAGGTCATCACCAAGTAAACCAATTAATCGCTCTGAGGCTTTATTAATTTCAACTTTTGCAAATACAGCATATTTTTTTAATTCAGCAAGAGAGTGCTCTACTTCTGCACTTGAGCCTGTTAAAAAGTAACTTTGTTGATAAGAAAATAGCTTAAATACACCCCATAACTTACCTTTTGCACTACAGTGACCTGCCCACAAAAAGTTGCTGTTATTAAGTTTATTTAGATCTTGAGTGATTTGTCCGTGGAGATACGATAATTTATCTGCGCCTGAGAGGCTAATAACCTGATGTGATAAAGGACATGCATAAACCTGAGACATAAACACCTTCTTTGCAATAACAAATGAGGTCACATAATAACGTAGTTAAAGCGTATGGTACAGCGACTAACAGACGATGTTTTTATAACTTAGTGCTGTTAAATTAACGCATATTTGGTAAACTCGAGTTAATTAAATATGAGGTTTAAAATGGTTGAAATACATAGTAAAGCACGTATCCGTTGGGCTTGTCGCCGTGGCATGTTAGAGCTAGATGTTTTGTTTATGCCGTTTGTTGAAGAAGCTTATGATTCGTTAGATGCTAAACAGCAAGCGATTTTTCAGCGTCTATTAACCCAAGAAGACCCAGATTTATTCGCTTGGTTTATGGGCCATGAAGAATGTAAAGACGCAGAGCTAAACAGCATGGTTCAGCTAATTTTAGACCGAGTTCGTGTATAGATTTACTGTTACAGATAATAAAACAGACCACAAATCTATTGTGGTCTTTTGTTGTGTGCTGACTTTAGTGTTGTGCCTATTTATGAACTCGGTGATGGCAACTCTTTTTTGTATTGCACTTAATAGTGTTGCTGGCATTATCGTTTGGCGAAAAATCGTCGCTGCTCAGCCACAGCAGGGCATTATACTTTTAGAGCCGAATCAATTTCGCTTTGAAGGCTCTGGCAGGCAAATTCAAGGTGTAATTAGTAAACAAAGCCGGTTACTTGGTCAGAGTGTGTGGTTGTATATTAATGGTTTTAGTAAAAACTATTGGCTGATTATTTCAGCCAATAGTGTTGATGAACAAAGTTATGCGCGTTTAAAACGGGCAACGCTTGAAGCAATTAATTACGCGGAGGGGTCAAAATAGTGGGCGTTGGGTTCTCATTTTGCTCTGGATAATCAATGGTAAAGTGTAGTCCACGACTTTCTTTACGTTCCATTGCACTTCTAATTATAAGCTCGGCAACTTGCACCAAATTACGTAATTCAAGTAAGTTATTACTTACTCTAAAGTTTGCGTAATAGTCGTGTATTTCTTGTTGTAGTAACTCAACACGATGAAGCGCACGTTCAAGGCGTTTAGTTGAGCGTACAATCCCAACATAATCCCACATAAACAATCGTAGCTCATGCCAGTTGTGAGTGATGACAATTTCTTCATCTGAATTAGATACACGACTTTCGTCCCAACTAGGTAAATCAACCAGCGCGGGTGCGGTCTCTATTTTACTCAAAATATCTTTTGCTGCTGCATGGGCAAACACAATGCACTCTAATAACGAGTTACTCGCCATGCGATTAGCACCATGCAGGCCGGTATAAGCCACTTCACCCACAGCGTACAAATTTGCTAAATCCGCTTTGCCGTTAAAGTCGGTCATTACGCCACCACAGGTGTAATGTGCTGCGGGAACGACAGGGATTGCCTCTTTGGTTATATCAAGCCCTACACTCAAGCATTTAGCGTAGATAGTAGGGAAGTGTTCAATAATAAAATCTTTGTCTTTATGGCTAATATCTAAATATAAGCAATTTGCGCCAAGGCGTTTCATTTCAAAGTCGATAGCGCGCGCTACAATATCGCGCGGAGCGAGTTCTTCTCGTTCATCAAACTCTTTCATAAAGCGAGTGCCATCAGGGCGTTTTAAATAGGCACCTTCCCCACGCATTGCTTCGGTAATTAAAAAGTTTTGTAATTCTGGATGATAAAGGCTGGTTGGATGAAATTGATTAAATTCCATGTTAGCAACGCGACATCCCGCACGCCACGCCATTGCAATGCCATCACCACTAGAAACATCAGGGTTAGAGGTGTAAAGGTACACTTTACTTGCGCCACCCGTAGCTAGGGCAACAAATTTTGCGCCAATAGTTTCTACTTTTTTGGCTTTTTTATTCCACACATGCATACCGTGAACATGTGACCCCGTCTTACCGATATTTTTATCTGTAATTAGATCAATCGCATTGTAATGCTCTAACAAGGTGATATTGTTGTGCGCTTGAACTTGGCTAATCAGCGTTGTTTGCACTGCTTTGCCAGTGGCATCGGCAGCATGCAAAATGCGTCGATGGCTATGACCCCCTTCGCGGGTTAAATGAAAGCGCTCTTTACCTTTACTATCAAATTCCATATCAAAAGGTACGCCTTGATCAATCAACCATTGTAGGCAGTCATGCGCATTACTGGCAGTGTAATGAACAGCTTCTCTGTCACACAAACCGCCACCTGCATCTAAGGTATCTTCAACGTGAGACTCTATACTGTCATTTTTTTTATCAAAAACAGCGGCAATTCCGCCTTGGGCATAAAGAGTAGAACCTTCGGTTAATTCACCTTTACTGATCACGGTAACGTTACAGTAATTAGCCAAAGATAAAGCAAGTGATAAGCCTGCTGCGCCGCTACCAATAATAGCGACATCGGTAATGTGATGTTTATTTTGGTTCATCTGTGAGGTACTTTGCGGTTACAATGCTCAGATAGAGCAATATTTATTTTTAATACTTATAGTTGTACCATATTTGTTGAACTACTACTAAGTGGTTTTAGCGTATAAACGCGTAATTTGTAGCTATTTTATAAAAAAACAATATGAGTCAGAACTTTTTATTCATCTAAGGGTCAGAGTAGGTGTGAACAATGGCGACACTATGAATAATAAGCAAGAATCAATCAGAGGAGTACCGGCTCGAATGAGCGAGCAGGAATTAGATTTAGCGTTAGTGAAAAGGGTTCAGCAGGGAGATAAAAACGCCTTTAACCTATTAGTTAAGAAGTATCAGAACAAGATTGCCGGTTTGATCTCACGTTATGTATCAAATCAAGGTGACATTGCTGATGTAGCACAAGAGGCGTTTATTAAAGCGTACCGTGCCCTTCCAAACTTTCGTGGTGACAGTGCTTTTTATACTTGGCTTTACCGTATCGCCGTTAATTGTGCTAAAAATTATTTAGTGGCTCAAGGGCGTAAACCGCCAGCAAATGATATAGATGCTGAGGATGCCGAGTTTTATGAAGGTGCAGATTCAATGCGTTCTAACGCGTCACCTGAAAATTTACTATTAAGCGAAGAAGTACGCGCTGTTATTTTTAATACGATTGATAGTTTGCCTGAAGATCTTAAAACCGCGATTACTCTTAGAGAAATTGAGGGTATGAGCTATGAAGAAATAGCCGTGGTGATGGATTGCCCAGTCGGGACGGTACGTTCGCGTATTTTTCGTGCCCGTGAAGCAATTGATAATAAATTAAACCCATTGATAGGCGAGTCTTAGTATGACAAAAGCACACGTTAACCGCTTAGATAACGAATCGTTATCAGCATTACTTGACGGTGAGCAAACTTTAAATGATGCCGCTATTGCATCAGATGATGTTGCTACGTTTGGCCGTTACGCGTTAATCGGTGATGCAATGCGAGCTAAAGAAAATAACAATAATATGGACTTTGATATTAGCGATCGCATTTCGTTAGCACTTGAGAGTGAGCCCGTTTATGCAGACTTTAGCCAGTCTGACAGTGTGGCAACCCCTTCAAGCACCGAAACAGACAACAAAGTAGTGGCGTTTAATTGGCGTAAACCGGTTGCCCAATTGGCAATTGCAGCAAGTGTAGCAATGTTTACTATTGTTGGCGTGAACACCTTACCGCAAGGTGAAGATGCTCCACAAAATGAAATTCCTTTACTGCAAACCACGCCGTTAACCGGCATGGCGTCGCCAGTAAGCTACTCATCAGCACCAGCACTTGATAACGCAGAGCAAGGCTTGCGCGAGCTTCAACAGCAACGCATTGGCGCATTAGTACTTGAACATCAGCGTCAAGCGCGTGTTGCTCATTCGTTAAAAACAGCTAAAACAGATGAAACATCGCCAGAGGAAAAAAACTAATTAGATGAAAGTAATCACTTTTATTATGTCATTGGTGTTAAGTTTTAACACTTTTGCCAATGACACAAACCCCGCTAAAGATTTACTGCTTGAAATGGCCAGTGCAGTTCACACTCGTAATTTCGACGCCTCTTTTGTTGTTGTTAAAGGTAAAAGTATGGAGCCCTACCGCTGGGTGCATGCTAAACAAGGTGATATAGAGCTTGAGCATTTAAGTTTGCTCAATGGCGCTGGCCTTGAAATGATCCGTATTGACGACCAAGTTACCTACTTTGAGCCACAATCAGAACCTTACTCGTTAACAACCGACTCAATTGCAGGTCCCATCCCAGAAGTTTTATTTAAAGATATTAATCGCCTAAGTGCGCATTATGATTTTGTGCTTGGTGGTAAAGGCCGTATTGCGGGGCGTCCTGCTCAGCTGGTTCGAATTGAATCTAAAAACGATGACAAATATAACTATTGGATTTGGATTGATACTGAGTCTTCGTTATTATTAAAAGCCGCTTATGTTAATCATCAAGGCGAAGCACTTGAGCAATTACAACTTACCCATATCAGTGTAACTGAGCAACCGGCAAGCTTATTATTAGAAGTACTTAATCGTAATTTTCCAACCCCATTACCCGCTAATTCAATTGCTGAACAAAGCAAAGCAAATGCCATGAATTGGACTATTGGTTGGCTACCTGAAGGGTTTGAACTACTCAAGTCAGATAGACATAAGCTCGACTTAAACAATGAATTAACAGACTACTATTTATTTTCTGATGGATTCGTTGAGGTATCAGTATTTGTACAACGACCACTACCGGGCAAGCGTTTAAGCGGAGCACTGACCTCGGGTGCAACCACTATATATGTGCACAACGGCGGAAATTTTGATGTGTCTGTGGTGGGGAATATCCCAACAACGAGTGCTAAAGCGATTGCAGAGTCGGTATCACGGGCATTATAGAAACTAAATTATGATAGAACAAACGTTAACCGTCGTGGCCCTTAGTGGCCACGTTGCGCATTTAGAAGCCCAACAAAAACAGGCCTGTGAAGGCTGTAATGGACGTTGTGGCTCACAGGTGTTTAGCAAGTTATTTGGTACCGCCAAAAAAACCTTGCCCTATAAATTTGAAACGCAATTAGAGGTGGGGCAAAAAGTGACCCTGTCACTGGATGACAGCCATGTTGTAAAACATGCCTTTGCCGTTTACATGTTGCCCTTGTTTTTGAGTTTAATCTTCGCCTTAATAAGCAGTGAATTAATATTATTGGCCGAAGGCTGGCAAATTTTAGCAGCGATATTGGGTGGCATCACCGGCTTTTTAATTGCTAAAACATGGGTAAAATCACTTAGACATGAGATTAAAGTGATAAAAATTCATCCAATTAGTCTCCCTTTAACTCAAATAGATGGTGATTGACGCCAATTAAATGTAAAATTGCGTTTTTATGCCACAGTAACTTGAAAATGCACAGCAAGTATTTTCAAGTTATTTAGGCATGCGACCTTAGTCCTTTAAAATAGAAGTTTAGAATCCAGTTTATGAAGCATATCCGTAATTTTTCGATCATCGCCCACATTGACCATGGTAAATCGACCCTTTCTGACCGTTTGATCCAAGTTTGTGGTGGTTTAACCGACCGTGAAATGCAGAAGCAGGTTCTAGATTCAATGGATATTGAACGTGAACGTGGCATTACCATTAAGGCGCAAAGTGTAACGTTAAACTACAAAGCAAACGATGGTGAAACGTACCAGCTCAACTTTATCGACACTCCTGGGCACGTTGACTTTACTTATGAAGTATCACGCTCACTAGCAGCGTGTGAAGGCGCATTATTGGTTGTTGATGCCGGCCAAGGTGTTGAAGCACAAACATTAGCTAACTGTTACACCGCCATTGAAATGGACTTAGAAGTTATACCGGTTCTGAATAAAATTGATTTACCGCAAGCCGACCCATTACGTGTAGCCGAAGAAATTGAAGACATTATTGGTATTGATGCCCTTGATGCCGTGCAATGTAGCGCCAAAACAGGTGTGGGTATTGCTGAAGTACTTGAAATGATCGTTAAAGATGTACCGCCACCAGTTGGTGATAAAGACGCACCATTACAAGCGCTAATTATCGATTCTTGGTTTGACCCATACCAAGGCGTTGTATCGCTAGTGCGTATTAAGCATGGTGAATTACGCGCTGGCGACAAAATTAAAATCATGTCAAACGAGAACGTACATACCGCAGATCATGTGGGTATTTTTACGCCTAAACAAACTAACACCGGTGTTTTACGCACAGGTGAAGTAGGGTTTGTTATTGCCGGTATTAAAGAAATACACGGTGCACCAGTAGGCGATACTATTACTCATCAAAAAAATGCGGCACCACTGCGCTTACCTGGTTTTCAGAAAATTAAACCACAAGTCTACGCGGGCATGTTCCCAATTGCGTCAGATGATTACGAGTCGTTCCGTGATGCACTTAACAAACTAAGCTTAAACGATGCGTCGTTATTCTTTGAACCAGAAAATTCAACCGCGTTAGGGTTTGGTTTCCGTTGTGGCTTCTTAGGTATGCTGCACATGGAAATTATTCAAGAGCGTTTAGAGCGTGAATACGACATTGACTTAATCACCACAGCACCAACGGTTATTTATGAGGTAGTGACTAAAGAGGGCACTACACAAATAGATAACCCGTCTGACCTACCAGCCGTAAACGATATTTTAGAAATACGTGAGCCAGTAGTAGAAGCAAATATTTTAGTACCACAAGAGTACTTGGGAAGCGTAATCACGTTATGTGTTGATAAGCGCGGTATGCAAACTAAAATGAGCTATCACGGCAAGCAAGTTGCAGTAACGTATGAACTGCCAATGGCTGAAGTGGTAATGGATTTCTTTGATAAGTTAAAATCAACCAGTCGTGGTTTTGCGTCGCTTGATTATAACTTTAAGCACTTCCAAACCTCAGACATGGTACGTGTAGATATACTTATTAATGGCGAGCGCGTCGATGCTCTAGCTATTATTGTACACCGCGAAAGCGCGCAGTCTCGTGGTCGTCAGCTTGCTGATGCGTTAAAAGAGCTTATACCGCGTCAAATGTTTGATATTGCGATTCAGGCAGCAATTGGTCAGCATGTAATCGCCCGTACAACTGTAAAGCAACTACGTAAAAACGTAATCGCGAAGTGTTACGGTGGTGACGTGAGTCGTAAGAAAAAATTACTTCAAAAACAAAAAGATGGTAAAAAGCGAATGAAGCAACTTGGTAACGTTGAAGTGCCTCAAGAAGCGTTCTTAGCCATTTTAAAAGTTGGTAAATAAAAATAAAGGATAATAAATGGCTGGCTACTTTTCAGTTTTATTGGTGTTATTAACCTTAGGCTCAGGCCTAATATGGTTAATAGATCACTTAATGTTTGCCCCTAAAAGGCAGGAGCGTTTGGCAATTGCACAAACTTCTGCCGGTGGCCAACTTGATGAAGAAACAGCAGCATTGATTGCGCCTGAGCCAGTCATTACTGAAACAGCAAAGTCGATTTTTCCGATGATTGCTGCTATCACTATTTTTAGATCGTTTATTTTTGAGCCGTTTCAGATCCCATCGGGTTCAATGATGCCAACCTTATTAGTAGGCGATTTTATTTTAGTGCAAAAGTATTCTTATGGAATTAAAGACCCAGTATGGCGCAGCCAGTTAGTGGATGTGAGCGAACCAGAGCGTGGCGATATTGTTGTTTTTAAATACCCATTAGATGAAAGAGTTGATTATATTAAACGTGCTATAGGCTTACCTGGCGATAAAATTGTTTACCGCGATAAGCGTTTATATATTCAACCAAAATGTGAAGAAGGCGAAGTTCAAAAAGGCGCGTTTCTTTGCAACGAATTCAATAAAATTGATTTTAAATTAATTAATGATGATGAATTTATGCAAGGCCCAATGGCTTTAGCGCGTTTAAATGAAGATTTAACTACGTCTAGCCATGATATTTTAATTAACCCAAAATCGCCTGAACGAAAAGGGCGTTACTACCAGCAATTGGGCACTCCTGCGGATGAATGGGTGGTGCCTGCTGATCATTACTTTATGATGGGTGACAATCGCGATAACAGCCAAGATAGTCGCTTTTGGGGCTTTGTACCAAAAGAAAACTTGGTGGGTAAAGCTGTCTTTATATGGATGAGTTTTGAATTTGATAATGGCCCAGATGACATTTTACCAGGATGGGTTCCAACTGGTGTTCGTTTTGAACGCCTAGGTAATATTCAGTAACAATGAAAAAAAATGTAACAGAGTTATACAAAAGAATTGGCTACACATTTGCTGATCAAGGCCTACTTGAGCAAGCAATGACGCACCGCAGCCATAAAGGTCAACACAACGAGCGACTCGAATTTTTGGGCGACTCGATTTTGAGCTTTGTAATTGCCAATGCCTTGTACGCTAAATTTCCTAAAGCACGTGAAGGCGATTTAAGCCGCATGCGTTCGACTTTAGTTCGCGGCCAGACGTTAGCTGAATTTGGCCTTGAGTTTGAGCTAGGTGATTACCTACGTTTAGGCCCAGGCGAGCTAAAAAGTGGCGGGTTTAGACGCGAGTCGACCCTTGCAGATGCAGTTGAAGCCATAATTGGTGCTGTATTTTTAGATTCAGACATTGATCGCTGCGGCGAGCTTATTTTAGCGTGGTATGAATCACGTTTAGATGCTATTTCACCAGGGCTTAATCAAAAAGATCCTAAGACCCTGCTGCAAGAGTATTTGCAAGCTCGTAAGCTATCATTACCTGGCTATACTGTAGTAGATACTAAAGGTCAGGCACACAATCAAACATTCACGGTTGAATGTATCGTTGATGGAATGGATAGCATTATTTCTGTTGGCAGCTCAAGGCGTAAAGCCGAACAAAAAGCGGCCGAAAAAGCATTGAAGATACTTAAAAATGAATCTTGATACCTTAATACAGCCTCATGAAGGCGAAATAGACACATTTTGTGGCATGGTTGCGATTGTTGGCCGTCCTAATGTGGGTAAATCAACCTTGCTTAATGAAATTATTGAGCAAAAAGTCAGTATTACCTCACGT
Source organism: Pseudoalteromonas sp. DL-6 (assembly GCF_004328665.1). Classification (NCBI taxonomy): domain Bacteria; kingdom Pseudomonadati; phylum Pseudomonadota; class Gammaproteobacteria; order Alteromonadales; family Pseudoalteromonadaceae; genus Pseudoalteromonas; species Pseudoalteromonas sp. DL-6. The sequence continues at coordinate 2,409,265 of NZ_CP019770.1, read as the reverse complement.
AAGCCACAAACCACGCGCCATCGTATTATGGGTATTCATACTGAGGGTAAACACCAAGCGGTGTACGTAGATACCCCAGGTCTTCACGTTGAAGAAAAACGCGCCATTAACCGTTTAATGAACCGTGCAGCGTCGAGCTCAATTGGCGATGTTGAACTGATTATTTTTGTTGTTGAAGGCACTCATTGGAATGCCGATGACGAGATGGTACTTAACAAAGTGAGCCAAAGTGGCAAGCCGGTATTGTTAGTTATTAACAAAATTGACCAGGTAAAAGATCGTGACCTTGTACTGCCACATATGAAGTGGTTAGGCGATAAGTTTGATTTTATAGGCATTATGCCTGTATCTGCGACTCAGGGTAAAAACATTAACCTGATCAAAGATGAAGTGACTAAACGTTTACCGCCGTGCGAATTTTATTTTCCAGACGACTACGTTACTGACCGCTCAATGCGCTTTATGGCTGCTGAAGTGATCCGTGAAAAGCTTATGCGCTTTATGGGTGAGGAACTACCTTACTCAGTGACTGTGGAAATAGAGCAGTTTAAATGGCAAGAAAACGGTATTTGGCACATCAATGGCCTTATTTTGGTTGAGCGTGAAACGCAAAAGCGCATGGTTATCGGTAACAAAGGCGAAAAGCTAAAAGTGATCGGCCGTGAAGCGCGTAAAGACCTAGAAGAAATGCTTGAAAATAAAGTATTTTTAGAATTATGGGTTAAAGTAAAATCGGGCTGGGCTGACGATGAACGTGCCTTAAGAAGCTTAGGCTACGGTGAAGATTAATAAGTATCGAATAGCCTAATATGGACAGCGACTTTTACAAAGCCTATTTATTACACCGACGTCCCTACAGTGACTCGCAAGTAATGTTAGATATGCTGGTAGAAGGCGTTGGTCAGCTTAGAATGCTCGCTCGAGTTAGTGGTCGCCAGGCCACTAAACATAAAGCCCAATTACAACCATTTCAATCCTTACTCGTCCATTACAATGGCAAATACGATTTAAAATATATTAATAAATTTGAGCTCTACGGCAACCCGTTATTTCTAACCGGTGATAAGCTTTACTGTGGCTTTTATTTAAATGAGCTAACTAATCGCATTGTGCCGATTAATGAGCCCATTGATCAAGTTTTTCAACTTTATAAAACACACCTAGAAAACCTTAATAGCGGTAGTGACATGCAAGCGGTACTGCGTTCTTATGAATTTCAACTGTTAGAGCTGCTAGGATATGGAGTCGATTTTAGTTTTGACGCTGACGGTGAGCCAATTGACGAGGCACAAACGTATAGCTACTTCGCAGAAGTAGGGTTTTCAGTGCAACATGACTCGCGTTCTGGATTCACCGGTTCACAACTTAATGCCATAGCAAATCATGACTTTAGCCAAGCGGATGTGTTATATATGGCAAAGCAATTAAGTCGTTATTTATTAAAGCCATTATTGGGCAATAAGCCATTAAAAAGTCGTGAGTTATTTATTAGCTCTCAATAAACAAATTTCACAGGTACAAACATGAAAGATATTCTTCTAGGCGTGAACGTAGATCATATTGCAACGCTTCGCCAAGCTCGAGGTACTTCTTACCCAGATCCAGCCCATGCAGCCAGTGTTGCAGAACATGCCGGTGCAGATGGCATTACGATTCATTTACGTGAAGACCGCAGACACATTCAAGATCGCGACGTGTATGTGATGGCTAAAACCATTCAAACACGTATGAACCTTGAAACCGCAGTAACCGATGAAATGATTGCGATTGCACTTGAGGTTAAACCTGAATATGTTTGCTTAGTACCAGAAAAACGTGAAGAGCTTACTACCGAAGGTGGCTTAGATGTAGCGGGTAATATTGATAAAATAGCCGCAGCGACTAAAACCCTAACGCAAGCCGGTATTAAAGTATCACTGTTTATAGATGCTGATAAAGCGCAGTTAGACGCGGCAAAAACCTGTGGTGCACCTTATGTTGAAATTCATACTGGGGCCTATGCAGATGCAACTAATGATGAAGACACCGCAAAAGAGCTTGAGCACATCCGCCAAGGCGTTAAGTATGCAGCGAGTATTGGCTTAATTGTTAATGCCGGCCATGGTTTGCATTATCACAACGTGAAGCCAATTGCAGCGATGCCAGAGATTTACGAGCTTAATATTGGTCACGCTATTATTGCCCGTGCAGCGATTGATGGTTTAGATAAAGCAGTGCGTGACATGAAACGCTTAATGCTTGAAGCTCGCGCTTAGAATCATAAATAACAATAGACAAGACGAGCTATAGCTCGTCTTTTTTATTGTTGTTATCAATGTTGGCATCAACAAGTAAGTTTTCCAGCTCGTCTTGAAGTTCAAACAGTTCGGGCTCTATATTATCAAGTACGCATTCATTTTTTAGTGATGTTTCGATCGTTTCAGCTAAGGTTTTTAGCTTTGGTACGCCGGTGTAGCAACACGCTCCATGAAACTTATGGATCACGCTGAGTACTTGATGGCAATCATTACTGACGATTGCTTGATTTAATAAGTTTAGGGTTTCGGGCACGCTTAATAACAGCATATTAAGCATCTCATTGGCTAATTCGGGTTTACCGCCTGCACGTTGCAGCGCCAACGTCCAATCAAGCCGAGTGCTATCAAAAGGCGCGGTGCTATGTTCAAATGTGCTTTTTGACTTATCACGGCTTACAGGTAACTGCGGACTATGATCGCAAATAATTTGGTTGAGCATATCTTCGTCAATTGGCTTAGTTAAATAGCCTTCAAAACCATCTTTTAATAATTGTTCTTTTTCACTATTAAGTGCATGCGCAGTTACGGCAATAATAGGTGTATCTTCATTTAAAGATGACTCTTTAATGAGTTTGCAGGCTGTAATGCCGTCCATTATCGGCATTTGAATATCCATAAAAATCACATCATATTTATGACTTTTACTTAAGCTGTAAGCTTGTGAACCATTATGCGCGGTATCAATCAATTCAACCTGTTCATTTAGTAGGGTGTATATTAATTTTAAATTAGCGTCGTTATCATCTACCACTAATACCTTTAATGGCAGTAGAGTTTGTTCATGCTGATCTATGTTATGCGCCGGGTGATCAAGTCGATATGGTGCGGCTAATAACTCACATAATTTACGATGGTTGAGCGGTTTACTTAAACAGGCATCTGCGCCGCTGCCTATAAAAGCTTCACGCATATTATGCGATACAGTATTAAGCATTAAATATAAATAATCGGTTGATTCCCTAACCGCTTTTACATAGCTTTTTAAGCGCTGCATATCGTCAACCGATGCCATGTGACCAATAAGGCATATATCAAAATTAATCTCTGATTTCTCGATACACTCTAAAAATTCACTTTCGCTATGACATGGGGTGACGCTGATTTTCCACTCTTGTAATAATGAAAGTACGGCATGATGAGTATGTTTATGTGGCTCTAAGTAAAGCACACGCTTACCAATTAATGACTGGGTAGGCAAATCGTTGGTGAATACGTGGTTTGGTAATCTAAATACGCCATTAAAAGTAAAGCATGTGCCACTACCTGGAGCTGAATTTAAGGTAATACGGCCATTCATTGCCTCAACAATATGTTTAGTAATAATAAGCCCTAAGCCAGTGCCACCAAATTTGCGGGTGATACTGGAGTCGGCTTGACCAAAGGCGGTAAATAACGCGTCTTGTTTATCGGCAGGAATGCCCACCCCGGTGTCAGCAACCGACACTAAAATGGACGTGCGCTCCTCATCTAATAAACGATGGCTAATATCGACTTTAATCGCACCTTTTTCAGTAAACTTAATCGCGTTACTTAACAAGTTAATAAGCACTTGTTTAAACCGTGTGGGGTCACCGGTTAAGTGATCGGGCACCTGAGGATTTATATAAATAGAGAGCTCAAGTTGTTTGTCGTGAGCGCTAGGTGCCAGTAATGTCATCACTTCGTTTACGCTGTCGCGTAATTGAAATTGAATCGATTCAAGCTCCATAGCGCCTGCTTCTAATTTAGAGAAATCTAATATATCACTAATAATGGTCAGTAAGCTGTTTGCTGAGAGCTCAATGGTATCAAGGTAATCTTTTTGATTTTTATTTAGCGGTGTTTTATAAAGCTGGCGAGTAAAGCCAATTACCCCGTTAAGTGGTGTACGCAATTCATGACTCATTTTTGCTAAAAAGTCAGACTTAACGCGGTTAGCATCTTGGGCTTCTTTTTTAGCCATAGTGAGCTGTATATTTTGCGTTTCGTATTGTTCAAGTGTTTCGCGGTAATCGCTAGTTGCCTGATCAATATTTTTTTGCATTTCGTCTTTTTGCATCACCATAGAGTGGGAGATGGTATTGAGTCCTTCACGCAATAGTTCAAACTCACCATTCATGGGCTCAGTTAACCCTGTTTGTCTTTTCCCTTCAATTAACCTGTCGGTAGCAAGTACTAACTTATTTAGCGGTGTCATAAACATACGACTAAGTTTTAGTGCTAAAATAGCAGCTAATACTAAAGCAAAGATAATAATAATACCGCTAACTAATAATGCGCGTTGCTGACCAATAACGGCCTTGTCGCGATTAAGTTGGATCACCACGGTACCTAATGTGGTTTGAAACTCAGAAGTATCCCAGTCGCTATTGGGTGTTGTATGGTTAATGATAGGGGTAAAGAAAGTCACTAATTCTTCAGTTTGCTGAACATGTGTGGCTTTAAAGCTGTCAATTTGTGTTTGCTCAATTAAGGTATCGAACGAGCGATGATAATTACTGGTTATAATAAGTTGGTTGTTATCATTAAAAATAGCAATTGATTTAACCGCTGGTGAGTGTTTGTTGTGTGTATAACGAATAACACGGTTAAGTAGTTTTTTATTTTTTTCCAGTAAAGGTTGTTCAAGAGCAATCGCTAAAGGCTCAGAAATTGTTGTGCCTTGTTGATATAAAATTTCATCAAGCTCAATGTAACGATTTATTGTAAAATAACCACCTAGTAATAGCCCAATGATCACTGTGGGGATCAGGGTGAGTGTTAAAACAGAATCGCGCAAGCCTAGTTTGGTCATAATCTGAGCATTATTATCATTTTTATTAAATGTGAGTATATACATACTCATAGCTATTCTCAAAGTAGAGACGTAATTCATCAACCTTTAAGGTAATGCCTCATGGCACAAATATTCAAAGCAAAGAAAAAACCACTACAACAGCAATCGCTAGAACTCGATATTACAGCAATGGATCACCATGGCCGTGGTATTGCTAAGTACAATAATAAAGTGTGTTTTGTTAGTGGAGCATTACCTGGTGAGCGAGTAAAAGCCAAGTTAGTTGATGATAAAGCACGTTACAGCCAAGCTGATACGCTTAAAATAATTAAAGCTAGTGAATATCGTACAGCGCCTATTTGTGAACACTACAGCCAATGCGGTGGTTGCCAGCTACAGCATTTAGATGCCACACAACAGGTAATTGAAAAGCAGGCGGCGGTGAATCAATTATTTGCCAAGTTTGCAAAATTAACTAATTTGAACTGGCAAGCTCCGCTGCTCAGCCAAGCAACCCACTATAGACGCAGTGCTCGGGTTGCTGTTATGTTCGACAAGGCCGCAAAAAAAATGCGGGTAGGCTATAGGGCACGTGGCTCTAAAAGCATTGTTAGTATTAATCAGTGCCCAGTATTAAGTGACGTATTTGCCGATGTATTTAATGTATTTGATAAAGTCATTAATCAACACAAGACGCTGCACAGTATTAGTCATTTACAGTTATGTGCCGCTGATGAACAATCTTTTATTGTTATTCGTCATACAAAAGCGATTTCGCCCACAGATAAAGCGTTTGTTGAGCAAAGTGTGGCAGCTCATAATTGGCAATTAGTGTGGCAAAGTGACAGTGACACCATTGATCATTCACATTTAGCTATGCCATTTTATAAGCTTGAACAGCTAAATATAACGTTTGAGTTTGGGCTCAGTAACTTTATCCAGGTTAACGCGAGTGTAAATCAAGCGATGTTAATTCAAGCTGCAAAGTGGTTAGCACTTCAAGGCGATGAAAATGTTCTGGATTTATTTTGTGGTATTGGTAACTTCTCTTTAGTGCTAGCCAAACAGGCTAAAACAGTAACAGGAATTGAAGGCGTGGCTTCGGCGGTTGCATTAGCAACGCAAAATGCGCACACTAACTCTATTACTAATACTCAGTTTCATTGCTTTGATTTAACCACTAGCATTAAAAAAGCGCCATGGTTTAATAAAGAATTAGATGTTTTAGTGCTCGACCCCTCACGCACTGGTGCTATGGCAGTTTTAGAACAGCTTCCATTAACGCAGTTTAAAGCGATTTTATATGTCTCTTGCGACCCTGTTACTTTAGCCCGTGACAGCGCTATTATTTCGCAAGCCGGCTTTGAGTTGAATAAAATAGGGCTAATGAATATGTTTCCTCACACGGGGCATATCGAAACTATGGCGTTATTTCAACGGAGGTAAAGCGCATTATGGTAGCGACACGTCAATCTCATCAACATGATAAAGCGGGTGACTTTTTTTCACGCGTAGAATCTCTTGATTTGTCTCAAGAAAAAATCAGCTTACTCAACAAAGCGCAGCAGCTTTGCCAAACGTGCGATAACAGCGAGCGACAAAATACCGCTATAGAAATGGTGGAGATTTTAGTTGAGTTAAATTTAGATGCTGACTCTTTAGCCACCGCCTATTTAACCCCTTATTATTTAAATGATGTAGTGAGCATTGATGCGGTAGAAGAGCATTTAGGCAACCATGTTGCAGTACTGCTTACAGGTGTGTCACAAATGGCTACCATAAGTACCTTAGCTCATCAAGGCAACGGCACTGTGCAAGTCGATAATATTCGCCGGATGCTGCTTGCCATGGTGGAAGATGTGCGCGCTGTGGTGATTAAATTAGCCGAACAGGTTTGCCATTTACGCAACGTCAAAGATGCCGCAGAAGAAGAGCGAGTAGTTGCCGCTAAAGAGACCGCTGATATATTTGCACCGCTTGCCAATCGTCTTGGTATTGGTCAATTAAAATGGGAGCTTGAGGATTTAGCTTTTCGTTATTTGCACCCCGATATTTATAAAAATATTGCTAAGCAACTCGATGATAAGCGCCTTGCCCGTGAAGCGTATATGGTTGATATGGTTGAACAGGTCAAACAACGCCTCCATGAAGCGGGTATTAAAGCTGAGGTGTACGGCAGGCCAAAACATATCTACAGTATTTATAAAAAAATGGCTAAAAAGAACTACGAGTTTGATCAGCTATTTGATATACGCGCCATGCGAATTGTGGTTGAACGATTGCAAGATTGCTACGGTGCTCTAGGTATAGTGCACACTAATTGGCGTCATTTAAATAAAGAGTTTGACGATTACGTTGCGACCCCAAAACAAAATGGCTATCAATCTATTCATACGGTTGTGTTTGGTCCTGAGGGTAAAACCGTTGAAATTCAAATACGAACGCACGACATGCATCAAGATGCAGAGCTGGGTGTCGCCGCGCATTGGATGTACAAAGAAGGCGCATTACCAGGGCGTGGTTCAGGCTATGAGCAAAAAATTAGCTGGTTGCGTAAGTTACTGCAATGGCAAGAAGAAGTGGTCGATGGTAGCGACTTAGCACAAGAGCTTAAAAACCAAGTGGTTGAAGACCGCGTCTATGTATTTACCCCTCGTGGAGATATTTTTGACTTACCGCTAGGGGCAACACCTCTTGATTTTGCTTACTACATTCACTCCAATGTAGGGCATAGATGTATTGGTGCAAAAATATTTGGTAAAATAGTGCCATTTACTCATCAGTTAAGCACTGGTGACCAAGTTGAAATACTAACCCAAAAGCAGCCAAACCCAAGCCGTGATTGGTTGAATCCGTCGCTGGGTTATATTAAATCGTCTCGCGCTAGAGCCAAAATCCACCATTGGTTTAAACAGCTCGACCGCGATAAAAATTTAAGTGCGGGTAAAGAGATTCTTGATAATGAGTTACAAAAATTAGAGCTAACTTACAAAGATTTAGACCCCGCTATAAAGCGGTTTAATTTTAGAGAACTTGATGACTTAATGGTCGCCATTGGCGCAGGCGATATTCGCCTTAACCAAATGCTTAACTTTATTACCGACAGAACAGAGCATGAGCCGGTAATTCGTTTCAAATCGCCTAGTAAAGTGACCGGTGATAAAAACGGTATTGTGGTTGATGGGGTCGGCAGTTTAATGAGCCATGTTGCTCGTTGTTGTCGCCCAGTACCTGGTGATGAAATCATTGGTTATATTACTCAAGGGCGCGGTATTGCGGTGCACCGAGAGGATTGTGACTCGTTTAGTAATTTAAAAAGCAAGCACCCAGAACGCGTTATTTCAGTAAGTTGGTCAGATGATATTAGTAGCTCTTATGCGTTAACTATTCGTATTGAAGCCAGTGATCGTTCTGGGCTAATTCGTGACATCAGTTCTGCACTGGCCAATGAAAAAGTTAATGTGCTCAATATGAACGTAAACACGGTTGATAGCACACAAACAGCTATTTTTGTGATGCAAATTGAGGTACATGACTTACAGGGCACAAACAAAGTGCTGTCTAAGCTACATCAGATCGAAGGGGTACACAGTGCAAAACGAGGGCAGTAATCAGGCTAATAATGAGGCTTTAAGCCAACTGCTGGAAATAATGCAAACACTAAGAAACCCTGAGGGCGGATGCCCTTGGGATCTCAAGCAAACGTTTGCGTCAATCGTACCTCATACCCTTGAAGAGGCTTATGAAGTGGCTGATTGTATTGAGCGCGGCGATTTAAGTGAACTCAAAGGTGAGCTAGGTGATCTGTTATTTCAAATCGTGTTTTATGCGCAACTAGCGCAAGAGCAGCAATTATTTAATTTTAATGATGTGGTGGCCCAGTTAAATGAAAAGCTAGTGCGTCGTCATCCGCATGTATTTACAGCGCAAGACACACCCACAACTGATGCCGAATTAGCCGCGCAATGGCAAGCAATAAAAGCACAAGAGCGTGCTACTAAACCTCAAGATGAAAGCTCAGCACTATGGCAAGATATACCAAACAGTTTACCTAGCTTAACAAAAGCTAAAAAAATTCAACAACGTGTAGCCGCTTTAGGTTTTGATTGGCCTACTTATCATGGAGCTATAGATAAAGTGAGTGAAGAGGTTGAGGAAGTCAAAGAAGCCTTAGCTCATAACCCTTACTCAGCGCATACAGCAGAAGAGCTAG